>JAQXFY010000136.1 GCA_029006015.1 bacterium | reverse complement strand
CGAGCAGGTAGTTTCCCTGGATTTAATCATATCAATCCCGCAGTTAAATAAAACATATTTTGAGATGTGTGAGGAAATGTTTGGTAATAACCAAAGCATTTCGGACACCGTTAAACGATTTAGAGAAATCTTGTCCCGGCAATTAATTGAATTTGAGTTGGAGGAAAAGCGATAATATGCAAAGCTTCCGGCAATGCTTTGATATCCATGCATTAGTACCTCCAATCCCAAAGGCCCAACCGTTGCCGGTTGGGCCTTTGGGGCTATAACGGCGGTTTTGCAAAACTGCCCTTTCAAGGGGGTTATGCCCCAAAGAACAGGCGGCAAAGCAGCATGGCCACCACGCAGGCCGACAGCTGGGTAATGGCGGCGCGCGCCAGCATACCGCGCCCCATTTTGCGGCCGGACGCCCCATAATACACGGTTGCCGTATAAAAATAGGTTTCCGTGCAGCCCATGATGGCGGAAGCCATGCGCCCGGCCATACTGTCCGCACCAGAGGCGGTCAGAATGCCGCCCAATACCCCCAGTGCGCCCCCGCCCGAAAACGGGCGCACGGCGATCATGGCCAATACGGGTTCCGGAATGCCCAATGCCCCCAGCACATGGCCCAACAGCTGGGTTACCGCCCCGCCAAGGCCGGTGGCCGCCCAAATGCGCATGCAGCACAGCATGGCGATGATGGCCGGCAGCGCCCGGACGGCCGCCTTGGCGCCGCTAAGCGCCCCTTCCAAAAACAGCGAATACCCGGCCACGCCCTTAAACAGCGGCAGCGCGGCCAGCATAACCATAACCAGCGCGGGCAGGATGGCGGCTATCTTTTGCATGGCCCACCCCTCGGGCGGATGACAATGGCTACCAGGGTGGATACCAGGGAGGCGATGATGCACACCGGCAGGATATCCGCCGCATTTTGCGCCCCGGCTGCCTGCCGCATGGCAATGACGGTGGTGGGCAGCACCTGCAGGGCGGAAGCCGAAATCAGCCAGAACGTATCGGCATCGCACGGGCAGGCGGAATCCCCCAGCGCCTTCATGGCCGCAATGCCTAGCGGTGTGGAGGCGTTTCCCAGCCCCAGCAGGTTGGCGCTCATCGCCGTGGCGACGGCCTCGCGCCCCGCATCGCCCGGCTTTGTGCCCGGAAAAAGCATGCCCAGCGGGCGGCGCAGCCAGCGCGCCAGCGCGCGGGACAGCCCGGCCCCCTCCGCCATGCGCGCCAGGCCGCCCCACAGCGCACAGGCGCCGATCAGCCCCAGGCTAAGGGTGACGGCCTCGTCCGCGGCGGATAATGCGGCCGTAAAGGCGGCTTGCCCCCTGCCTAAAAAAACAGCAACAACCAGCCCCGATACCAGGGCGATGCAAAACAGCTTTTCCATGCCCATGCCTCCCGCTAAAAGCTATGCGGCGCCCAGCCCCGCCATGCCGCAGCCGGGGATGTCTGGGCGCGGCGCATGGGCTTTTATGCCGCCCTTTGGCAACGGGCGCCGGCGCGGTCTGTTCCCGGCCAGCACCTTGATCCATGCACAATAGGCAAAGGGATGCCGGGCAGCAAGTGCCATGGCATGCCTGTTTTTTGGATAGACCCTTGCCCCGCAATCGTGTACAATAAGGAAAAAGCCTGACAGGGCACGGATCGCCCTGCAGGCAGCAAAAAAGGGGGATGCCCTTGCGCAACATCGGGGTGGTAGCCCATGTGGATGCCGGAAAAACAACGCTGGTGGAGCAAATGCTTTATCTTTCCGGCGGTATCCGCACGCCGGGTAGTGTCGATAGCGGCACCGCCCATACCGATACCCTGCCCATTGAACGGGAGCGGGGTATTTCCGTGCGCGCGGCGGATACCTTTTTCCCCTGGAAGGGCGAGGATATCCAGCTTATCGATACGCCCGGTCATGCCGATTTTGCCGCAGAGGTATCGCGCGCATTGTGGGCGCTGGATGGCGCGGTGGTGGTGGTATCCGCCGTGGAAGGCGTGCAGGCGCAAACGGAAA
This sequence comes from bacterium, assembly GCA_029006015.1. Classification (GTDB taxonomy): domain Bacteria; phylum Bacillota; class Clostridia; order Christensenellales; family SUG1161; genus SUG1161. Next base: position 7,525 of record JAQXFY010000136.1, on the reverse strand, counting down.
TTTACTGCCAGGCCTTGCAGGAGGCAGGCATTCCTTTTTTGATATTCATAAATAAAATAGATAGAATAGGGGCGGATGCCGCCCGCGTCATCGACGAGCTGGCCGCCCTGGGCATTCCGCGGCCGTTGCCGCTTTGCCAGCAGGCTGGCGACGGGGTGCAGGCGCTGTCGGGCGAAGCGCTGGAGGCCGCCGTGGAAGAAGCAGCGCTGGTGGATGAAGGGCTGCTGGAGGAATATCTATCCGGGGATGGGATGCCCCTTGCCCGGCTGATGCCCGCGCTGGCCCGGCGCACACACGCGCTTGGCATCTGCCCCGTGCTGATGGGCTGTGCCCTGCGAGGCCAGGGGGTGCGGGAGGTGCTGGATGCCATCGTCACCCTGCTGCCGCCGCCCCCGCCGGACAGCGGCCAGCTTTCCGGCGTGGTGTACATGGTGGAGCACGACCGCATGGGCCGCGCCGCCCACGTCCGCCTTTTTGGCGGCAAGCTGGAAAACCGCGATACCCTGCCCGCCCAGGAGCCGGACGGCGCGCCGCGCATCATCGCGCAAATCCGAAAGCCGCTTGCCGGCAAGCGTGTTGATACCGGCATATTGCGTGCGGGGGAAATCGGCGTGGTATACGGGCTGACAGGCATTAAAGCCGGCGATGTGCTGGGAGATCCCGCCCTGCTTGCGCCCCAGAGGCGCCCGCGTGCATTGGCCCAGCCCCTTTTATCCGCGCGCGCCACCGCCCCACAGGAGCAGCTGCCCCGCCTTCGCCAGGCGCTGGAGGAGCTGGCTGCGGAGGATCCCTTTTTAAACCTGCGCTATTATCCGGAAGTTAAAGAGCTGCATGTGCAGCTGACCGGGGCCATCCAGATCGAGGTACTGGAAGCCGTGCTGCACCAGCGTTTTTCCCTGGATGCCCACCTGGATAAGCCGACGCTGTTATACCGCGAAACGCTGTCCGCCCCGGTGGAAGGGCATATCGCCTATACCATGCCCAAGCCCTGTTGGGCGGTTTTAACCTTCCGCATGACGCCGGGCCCACGCGGCAGCGGCATACAATATATCGATTCCTGCCCGTCCAACCGCATGGGGTACCGCTACCGCAAGCAGGTGGAACAAACCCTGCCCCGCGCCCTGGAGCAGGGGCGGCTGGGCTGGCCGGTCACCGATGTTATTATCGAGCTTATCGATGGGGAGGATCATCACATCCACACCCATCCGTTGGATTTTGTCGTTGCCACGCCCATGGCCATTCAAAATGGGCTGGCAAAAGCCCAGCCCATGCTGTTGGAGCCCATGCTGTGCGGCCGCTTTACCGTGCCCTCCGCCTGCGCCGGGCGCCTGATGGCGGATCTGGCCCGCATGCGCGCGGATTTTGGCGCGCCTACGCAGCATGGCGATCACCTGACCCTGCCCTGCCGGGTGCCGGCCGCCACCTGCCTGGATTACGCGGTGGAGCTGGCCAGCTACACGGGCGGGCGCGGCGTCATGGCCCTGCGGCCGGATGGCTACCAGGGCGTCGATGTCACCCTGGGGCAAACCGCCCCGCGGCGCGGCGTCGATCCGCTCGATGTACCCCGCTATATCCTGGCGGCACGCGGTGCGCTGACGGGCGCGGAATATTCCCTGTTTAGCTAAGCTGCTTAGCATCAAACGCCCGGCCTGTGGGCATGCCCCGGTTTAGCGGGTAAGCAGCCATACCAGGGCGGCGGCTGCGGCCAGGTTGAGCAGCAGCAGCGCGGGCATTCCCCACCGGAAGCAAGCATGGCGGGTTTTATGATGAAAAAAGGCCATGCCGGCCAGGCCGCCTATGCTGCCGCCCAGCGCCGCCAGGCCAAACAGCAGCTTTTCCGGAAGGCGCCAGCCCCCGCGGCGCGCGCGCATTTTATCAAAGCCCATGGCAAAAAACGCAGCCAGGTTGATGCCCAGCGCATAAACCAGCAGTCCCAAACGGATAACCGGATTTTCCAGCCCCATGGTTTCACCCCCCAGATGCCAAATTATACCATAGCAAAATCCTGCCCACAGGCTATGAAAACAAAAGCAAACATGATAGAATAATAGATGCTTAGACAGTGTAGCAATAAAAGGTTTGCCCTTCAAGGGCGGTGCGGTGCATCCCCCGTATCCCAGGCAAACCGGGGCGAGGTGGGTTATGAAAAAAACCGTAGCGGCGCTGGTGATGCTGCTTGTGGCCTTGGGCTGCACAGGCTGCCAGCTGCTGCCGGATATCGACAGCCCCTCCTTTGCGTATCCGCTGGCTACCCTTGAAAGCACGCAGGGGCCGACAGCCACCCCCACGCCTAATCAGCCCGACAGCCAGGCCTTTGATTTTACCTATCAGCCTTATCTGCTGCCCTCCTGGAAGCGCAGCCTGCTCAGCGATGAGGAATTTGCCGCTTATCAGCGCGTTGTCGATGCCATCCGGCAAGGCAAGGGCCAGGTTGCGGTGCCCTCCGGCGGGCTGATGGCGCGCATTGTGGCCATCTTAAAGGAAAATTTTCCCCCTTATGCGCTGGTTGATTCCATTACCTATGATGCGCCAAACACGGTTGCGCACATCACCTATCAAAACGATACCGACAAGCACCTTCGCCTGCTTCAGGCCTTTGATTTTACCGTTAAAAACATCATCAGCCGCTGCCTGCGCCAGGGCGACAGCCCCGCCCTGCGGGCCATGGAGCTTTATCGCTATATCGCCAGCCAGGTTGTTTACCGGGAAGGCTCCACCTCCGCCAGCTATGACGCGTTGATTACCGACCAGGGCGATGATGCCGCCATTTCCCATGCCCTGGAGTTTTTGCTTTTGCAGGTGGGCATCGATTGCACACATGTCAGCGCGCAAGATGCCCGCGGCGAAAACCGGGAATGGACGGTGGCACAAATCAACGGGCGTGATTACCATCTGGATGCCGCCATGGAAAGCCTGTCCACCGGCGGCAACGGGTTGGATTTTTTTGCCAAAACCGATGGCGAGCGCGAAAACGACGGCCTGGCGGCACCCTACAGGATATCCGTAACCGCCTTTGAAAGCCGGCTGGCCCCGGTTTGCAGCCATACACAGTTTGTGTTTTTGCGCGGCTATACCCATTGGATAGCCGACCGCAGGCAGGGGCAGCTGATCCTGATCCGCGCGGATGAAAGCAGCGTTGCCTACCCGCTGGACGGGCTAAACGGGGCGGGCGCGCCGCCATCTTAGCGCTTAGGCGGCAACACGGGCGCACCTTCGGGGGTGCGCCTTTTTTATGCACCGCCCCCGGAACAGCCTGCCGCATCAGGCGCCGCCACCCCGGTGCGCGGTGCCCCCGGCGATAGGTGCCGCCGGCCTGGCCGCACCCGGGGCATGGCATGCAGCCGGGGCCATTGGATGCACCCTGGCCTGTTAGGGTTTATCAAAATCAACAGGGGCATGGCGCCTTTTGCTTTGCTTGGCAGGCCGGGCCTTATGCCTTTTTTACAGGCTGCCCTTTATAAAAAAGCCCAAACCGCGGTAAACGGTTTGGGCTTTTTTGCCTGGGATGGGTGCCCGCACAAAGCAGGCGGGGCTGCCCTTGGGCGCGCACGGCTTTGTATTTTCCCACATTCGCCCTTTATCGGGCGGCGTGGAGGCAAAACCGGCGGTCCGCAGGCGCCTTGAGGTTTATTCCAGATCGCAGCTGCCGCGCAGGAAGGCGTAGGCCGGCATATCCTCCGCCGCCATGGGATCGCCCTCGCCGGGGCCATACCACAGGCTGCCGCCGAACGTGGCAACATACACCTTGGAAGGATCGTGGATATCGACTACCGGGCGCTGGCCCCAATGGAAGTTGTAGCCGCGCACGCGCTGCCAGGTTTGCCCGCGGTCGTCCGAGCGATCCAGCGCATGGTCGAAGCCGCATACATACAGCACCTTGTTATCCGTCGGATCGATGGCCAGGGCGTAGGCATGGGCATGGGGGTTGTAGGTTTGCTCCCAGCTTTGGCCGCCGTCATCGGAAACATAGACGCCGCCGCCATACTCGCGGCCCTGCACGGTCTGCGGCCAGCAGCACAGGTACAGCCTGCCGTCGGTGGGATCGATGGTAATATCGTTGGGGCCGGTGATTTCCGGCGGCAGGCACAGCTTTTCAAAGCTTTCCGCGCCATCGCGGGAAACGTATACCGCGCCGGGCACATCCTTGCCATGGCGCCAGCCGCGCGCCACCACCACATACAGGGCGCCATCGGGCGCCAGGGCCAGGCGGAACACATTGCGGTTGCCATCGATACCGTTGCACTTTTGCTGCCAGGTGCGGCCGTCATCGGTGGATTTGTAAACGCCGCCCTCCTCGCCGGCATAGCCCGCCACATACAGCGTGCGGTTGCCGGCCGGGGAATTGGGATCGAGGATGATATGGGTCATGGGCATATGCTCGGGGATGCCGTCCATAACCTCGTGCCAGGTTTTCATGCCGTCCTCGGACAGGCACAGCCCGCCGAAGGCACGGTTGTGCCGGCCGCTGCGGTACATCTTGGGCCGGGGCAGATCGTGCGCGCTGGACCATACGGACCAGATCTTATCCTTGATATCCGGATCAAACTCCAGCCAATAGCAGGTGTTGCGGTAGCGGCCGATGCCCTCCATGGGGTGGATCCAGCTTTTGCCGCCGTCCCAGGAATGGAACAGGCCGATATCCGTATAGCTGATGGCGATATGATCTTTATTAAACGGATCAAAATGCACGCCGTAGCAGGTGGTAACATCCATGCCGTTGGAGGAGGCCGTGCCATCCTCGTTCATGGTGGTGTAATTCTGCTTCCAGCTGCGCCCGCCATCGCGCGATTGGATGGTGGTGCCAAAATCCGTCGCCATAACGTGATCGGGATCGACGGGGGAAACCGAAAGCGTCAGCGTATGGAACAGCCAATGCCAGCCAAACGGCCTGCGCACGGGCTGATCGCACCAGCCGCGGTCGCGGTTGGCGGCCTCGATCTCGCCATTGGAGCGCAGCACCCACTGCCAGGTGTTGCCGTAATCCTGCGTTTTTAAGATGCCGTGGTAGGTATCCACGCTGCCCTCGGCAAAGTTATCCCGGCTTTCCGGGTATTTGAAAACCGCCACATAGGCATAACGGGCATCGCCGGGCAGCGTCTGCACCAGGCGGAAATCCGGGAAATGGCCGGGGGTGATATCCGCCCCGCCATCGGGCGCGGGGGCGATATCCACCCACTGCCCATCCAGGTTGCCGCGCAGCACGCCGGAGCAGGAAACCCCGCGGCCATAGCGGCCCGGCACCAGCACATACAGCATGGCCTCGCCATCGGCATCCAGCCCGCAGGCGCCATCGGTGATCTCCCCCGCCCCTTCGGGCAGCGGAATCTGCTGCATATCGCCGCTGTCATCAAACAGGAAAACGCCGCCATCGGTAATCAGCACGCCTTCGCGGCATTCCGGATCGCTTTGCGGATCGATCCAGATGCAGTGCGCCTTTTTGCCGGGCACGCAGCAAAGCTCGGAAAAGCTTTGCCCATCATCAAACGTGGCGTACAAAAGCGTGCCGCGCGCGTTGCTGATGGCCACATAAACGCAATCGGAAAGCTGGGGATCCACGCAGATAAAATGAATGCCGCCGCCCGGGAAATTATCCAGCGATACAAAATCCGAGCCGGAATGATCGCCAATTTTGCGTTCTTCGACGATCTTGTCCGCACGGGGGAAGATAACCTCCCAGATATCGCCGCCATCATCGCTGCGCCACAGCGCCTGGCCGCCGGCGTACATGCGGTTTTCATCGCAGGGGTCGAAGGCAAAAGCATCCGTCCGGCTGCGCAGATTAAACAAACGCCAGCTTTTTCCGCCATCTTTTGTAATGTAGGAACCTGTCATATCGCAGGCAGCCAGAATAACATCGGGGTTATGGGGGCTGATGGTGGGAATAAACTGTGCGCCGCCGCCGCCCGGGCCCAGCACCTGCCAGGTATCGTTTCGGGGCATGGAAACACCTCCTGAAAAAATAATGGGCTGATTTGCTATGCTTATAGTAGGAAGAAAAATGCAATTTGTCAAGAAAATGGCGCCCCAAAAAGGGCATGGCAGGGGGTAAAAGCCCAACTTTCGCCGCTTTTTCATCTTTCTGCCGCGGCACACTATATTTTGTTGTGTATAATATAGGTATATACAAGATATAGAACCCCCTGTTGCAGGCATGCAATTCTTTGGGCTGGCCCAATACCCATTCAGGTTGACAAAACGTTATGTTTGCGCATAATTTGTTGGTATCCTGCATGAAGTAGGGTATCAAAAATACTTTTTGTAACAACGATTTTTTGAAAAGGAGGTGCCCTGGATGCCGGATGAAATGCATAAACGCCCATTGCCAAAGGGTTTAAAGGCCACGGCCAAAACCGGGCGCCGCCCCACCCCGGCCAGAAAGCTGACAGCCCGGCGTGTACAGGCGCTGCGCCTGCGCATCCGCCAGCGGCGGTTCTGGCAAAAGCAAAAGCAGGCCCCGTTTTTTAAAAGCCGGTGGGTCAAAAGCGTACTGGCCATGGGGCTGGCGGTTGGGATGATGACCGGCGTGCTCATGCGCGTTCAGGCCGAAAAAACCGTTCATGTAACCTTGCTCAGCGGCGATGTTAAAGCGGAGGTTGCCACAAACGCCAAAACGGTGCAGGCCCTTTTGGACGAGATGAACATCACCCTCAACAGCTACGACCAGATCCAGCCCGGCCCCATGTACGAGCTGGAGGATGGCGCCGTCATTAACCTGACGCGTTCGCGCAAGGTATTGCTGGAGGCGGACGGCCAGGTACAGGTGATATCGGTGCCGGCCGGTTCGCGCGTGGCCGATTTGATCGAGCAGGTTGGCCTGCAGGTGGGCGGGGAGGATCTCCTGTCCCTCGATCCGGCCATCCGCCTGTGGGGCGGGGAATACATTACCTTGACCCGGGTGGAGCGGCGCACCATCACCGAAACCGAGGCCATTTTGTATGAAACCACCGTCCAGCAAACCGATCAGCTGCCGCTTGGCACCTATGATCTGGCCCAGCAGGGCGAGGATGGCCAGCGAGTTAACGAGGTGGAGGAAATTTACCACAACGGTGTGCTGGTGGAGCGCAATACGCTCAGCTCGACGGTTACGGTGGAAGCCAAGGATCGGGTGGTGCTGGCGGGCACCTATGTGGCCACGCCGACGCCAACGCCCAAGCCTACCCCCAAACCCACCCCCAAGCCCACCCCCAAGCCGACGCCTAAACCCACGCCCAAGCCGACGCCCAAGCCGGTGGCGACTTCCAAGCCCAATAGCAGTACCGGCGGCAGCGTCAACACCAGCAACGGCACCGTTACCGTGGGCGGCAAGGTATACCGTTACAGCAAGGCGGTGACCGCGCGCGTAACGGCCTATACCCACACCGGCAACCGCACGGCTACGGGCACCTGGCCCAAGGTAGGCACGCTGGGCGTGCAGCCCAGCCGCATCCCCTATGGCACCAAGGTGTACATCCCAGGCTACGGCATCGGCGTGGGCGAGGATACCGGCCCCCAGTGGTTCCGCGAATGGGATGGCTACTGGATCGAC
>JAQXFY010000135.1 GCA_029006015.1 bacterium | reverse complement strand
CTGATCTGATCGAGATGATGGAACTGGTGCGTTCCCGCCGCATGCCTTATGCGCTGCGCACCACCGTTATCTGCGGCCTGCCGGGGGAAACCAACAAGGATCATGCCGCCATGCGGCAGTTCTTAAAGCGCCATCCTTTCGATATGCTGGGCGCATTTGCCTATTCGCGCGAGAAAGGAACGCCGGCCTATGATATGCCCGACCAGGTGCCCGAGCCCATCAAGCAAAGCCGCCTGAAGGAGATCATGCTGCAGCAGCAGCGCATTTCCCGTGCCCGGGGCAAGGCCCGCGTGGGCGAGCGCGTGCGCGTGCTGGTCGAAGGGCAGGAGCAGGACAGCGGCCTTTTCTATGGCCGCAGCATGTGGGAAGCGCCGGAAACCGATGGGAAAATTTTCTTTACCGCCAAAGGGCAGCCGGCGCCCGGGGAGTTTGTTTGGGTGGAATTAACAGGCTCCGATATCTATGACTGGGTAGGAGATGAGTGCGATGGGAATTGCCAATAAGCTGACGCTGCTGCGCATCCTGTTGGTGCCGGTCATCCTGGCCTTTACGCTGTTTGATGCCCCGTGGGGCTGGTTTGTAGCGGCCGGGCTTTTTATCCTGGCTTCCATCACCGATCTGGTGGATGGATACCTGGCCCGTTCCATGAACCAGGTTTCCAACTTTGGTAAATTGATGGATCCCATTGCCGATAAGCTGATTGTGGTTTCCGTTATGCTGATTTTAAATGACGCCGGGCTTTTAAGCATTTGGATCACGCTTGTGGTGGTTGCGCGTGAATTTTGGATCAGCGGTATCCGTCTGCTGGCGGCAACGGAAGGCGGGCGCGTGGTGGCGGCCAGCTGGTGGGGAAAAATTAAGACCATCACCCAATGCATCGGCCTGCCCATGCTGATGGTGGCGGCGGGCGGCGTGGAAAAGTTATTTGGATTTTTTCCCCTGCTGCCAATCGGTGGGGCGCTGATGGTGATATCCGCGGCAGTAGCGCTGATCGGCGGAATCGATTATACTGTCAAAAACTATGGCCTGATTCATAACCGGGCCGGGGCCAAGGAGGCAGAACATGACGGCTGAAATTATCAGCGTGGGTACCGAGCTGCTGCTGGGGCAGATCGCCAATACCGACGCGCAATTTTTGTCCCGTAAGCTGGCGGAAGCCGGCATCGATGTATACCGGCATAGCGTGGTGGGGGATAATCTGGCCCGGGTAACGGGCATGATTTCCAGCGCCCTGGCGCGGTGCGACCTGGTCATTACAACCGGTGGGCTGGGCCCCACGCAGGATGATCTAACAAAGGAAGCCGTTTGCCAGGCGACGGGGCTGCCGCTGGTGCAGCACAAGCCTTCCCTGGATGCCATCAGCGCTTATTTTGCCGCCAGCGGCCGCGCCATGACGCCCAACAATGCCCGCCAGGCCATGTTCCCGGAGGGCGCGCGCGTGCTGCCAAACCGCCGGGGAACGGCGCCGGGCTGCTGGCTGGAGCTGCATGGCAAGGTGGTGCTGGTGCTGCCCGGTCCCCCGCACGAGCTGATGGATATGTACCTGCAACAGGCCGAGCCGCTGGTGCGCAAGCTGTCGGGGGAGCTTATCATTTCCCGCGTGCTGCGCGTTTTTGGCATTGGGGAAAGCCAGATGGAGCAGCGACTGCGCACGCTTATTGACGCGCAGAAAAATACCACGATCGCCCCGCTTTTTGGGGAGGGCGACGTTACGCTGCGCCTGACGGCCAAGGTCAAAACGCAGGAAGAGGCCGAGCAGCTGTTTGCGCCCGTGGAAAAGGCCATCCGCGATGAGCTGGGCGAGCATGTATATGCCGTCGGCGAGGAGGGCATGAGCGCGGTGGTGGCACGCATGCTGATGGATGGCGGGTATACCGTAGCTGTGGCGGAGAGCCTGACGGGCGGCATGGTGGCCCAAAAGCTTATCGATCACCCGGGCATTTCCAAATGCTTTTTATCCGGCATCGTCGCCTATGCCAACCAGGCTAAAATCAACATGCTGGGCGTGGATGCGGCTTTGCTGGAGCAATATGGGGCGGTCAGCCCCGAGTGCGCGCTGGCCATGGCGCGGGGCATGAAAAAGGTATCCGGCGCGGATTTTGCGCTGTCCACTACCGGCATTGCCGGGCCGGGGGGCGGCAGCGAGCAAAAGCCGGTTGGCCTGGTGTATGTGGCGCTATCCGGCCCGATGGGGGATAAGGTTATCCGCCTGCAGCTGTCGCGCGGGCGCGAAAGGATCCGCCTGATGGCCGCCATCCACGCGCTTAACCTGCTGAGAAAGGGCATTCTTGATTACCAAGGAGGGGACAAACCATGATGGAAAAACAAAAGGCGCTGGACATGGCGCTGGGCCAGATCGAAAAACAGTTTGGCCGCGGCGCGGTTATGAAGCTGGGCGAGGCGCCTGCCGCCGCCGGCATTTCCGTGATTTCGACAGGCTGCCTGGCGCTGGATGTGGCGCTTGGCGTGGGGGGCGTGCCGCGCGGGCGCATCATCGAAATCTATGGGCCGGAATCCTCCGGTAAAACAACGGTGGCGCTGCACATCGTGGCGCAGGCCCAAAAAGCCGGCGGCGTGGCGGCCTTTGTCGATGCCGAGCACGCCCTGGATCCGGCTTATGCCCAGGCGCTTGGCGTTAATATTGACGAGCTGTATGTATCCCAGCCCGATACCGGCGAGCAGGCGCTGGAAATCGTCGAGGCGCTGGTGCGCTCCGGCGCCATCGATGCCATCGTCATCGACTCCGTGGCCGCGCTGGTGCCCAAGGCTGAAATCGACGGGGATATGGGGGATTCCCATGTCGGCCTGCAGGCCCGGTTGATGAGCCAGGCGCTGCGCAAGCTGGCGGGCGTTATCTCCAAATCCAACACGGTGTGCATCTTTATTAACCAGCTGCGCGAAAAAGTGGGCGTCATGTTCGGCAATCCCGAGACGACAACGGGCGGCAAAGCGCTTAAGTTCTATGCCAGTGTGCGCATGGATGTGCGCAAGGCCGAGGTGCTTAAAAATGGTACCGATGTTATCGGCTCCCATACGCGGGTTAAGATTGTTAAAAACAAGGTGGCGCCGCCTTTCCGCACGGCGGAGTTTGATATTTATTATGGCCAGGGCATCTCGCGCGAGGGCAGCATCCTGGATTTGGCCGTCGAAAACAAGCTTGTGGTCAAAAGCGGCAGCTGGTATTCGCTGGATGATCAGCGCATCGGCCAGGGGCGCGAAAATGCGCGCTTGTATTTGGTGCAAAACCCCGAGGTGTGCGATCAGCTGGATGCCAAAGTACGCGCGGCGCTGGCGCAAAGCGGTGTGCCGGCCGGAAAAGCCATCGGCGAGGAGCCGGAAGAGGACGAAGCGGATTTCGACGCATAAGGTTCAATATCGGCATGTTCTATCGTGGGGTCAAGGCGCAAAATGGTTTGCGCCTTGACTTTTTTGTGTACGCTCTATATAATTCCAATGGGATTACATGGCCTGTGGAAGGGATAACCACGGGCTTTGCAAGGCCGGGTATCACCCGGCCATGCGTATGTTTATTACCAAAAGGAAAGGAGGCTAACCACGCATGGTTTTTGTAACCCTATCGATGGCCCAGCCACAAGCCGGTAGTATGCACTGGTGGGTTTGGCTGGCCATTGCCATTGTTACGCTTGTTGTCGGCGTGGCGATAGGTTATCTGTGGCGCAGAAATGTGGCGGAAGCCAAAACTCAGCGGGCGGAGGAGCAGGCCAAGCGCATCGTGGAGGATGCCCGGCAGATTGCCGATGCCAAGCGCAAGGAATCGGTGTTGGAGGCCAAAGAGGAAATCCTTCAACAGCGTAAGGAATTTGACCAGGAAATGCGCGAGCGCCGCGTGGAAATTCAGCGCAGCGAGCATCGCATTCAGCAGCGCGAGGAAACACTGGACCGCAAGCTGTCCCAGGCCGAGGGCCGGGAGGAGCAGATCCGCCAAAAAGAAATCGCCATCAATACCCGCCTGGAGGATGCCGAGGCCCTGCATGCCAAGCGCTTGCAGGCGCTGGAGGCTGTATCCGGCCTGACGCGCGATGAAGCGCGCGGCCTGGTTATCGAGGATATTACCAACGAGGCACGGCATGATGCTGCGCTGTTGGTTCGTGATATCGAGCTTCGCGCCAAGGAGGAGGCCGAAAAGAAGGCCCGCAACATCATTGGCATGGCCATTCAAAAGTGCGCGGCCGATCATTCTGCGGAGGTGACCGTTTCGGTGGTCAACCTGCCCAGCGATGAAATGAAGGGCCGCATCATCGGGCGCGAAGGGCGCAACATCCGCGCCCTGGAAACCGCTACCGGCGTGGATTTGATTATCGACGATACACCGGAGGCCGTTGTGGTTTCGGCATTTGATCCTGTCCGCCGCGAGGTGGCGCGCATTGCCCTGGAAAAGCTGATTATGGACGGGCGTATCCATCCCGCCCGCATCGAGGAACTTGTCGAAAAGGCGCGCCGCGAGGTGGAATCCCAGATCCGCGAGGCTGGCGAAAGCGCGGTGCTGGAAATGGGCATCCATAACCTGCATCCGGAGCTTGTCAAGGTGCTGGGGCGGCTGAAATACCGTACCAGCTATGGGCAAAATGTGCTCAAGCACTCGCTGGAGGTTGCCCATCTGGCCGCGATGATGGCGGCGGAGCTGGGGGCGGACGTGCAGATTTGCCGCCGTGCCGGTCTGCTGCATGATTTGGGTAAGGGCCTGGATCACGAAATTGAAAGCCCGCACACCCAGATCGGCGTCGATCTGGCTAAAAAATACCGGGAGAGCGAAGCTGTTATCCACTGCATCGCCGCCCACCACAATGATATCGAGCCCACCACCGTCGAGGCGGTGCTGGTGCAGGCGGCCGACGCCATTTCGGCGGCGCGCCCCGGCGCCCGGCGCGAATCGCTGCAAAATTATATCAAACGCCTGGAATCGTTGGAGAATATCGCCAATTCCTTCCCGGGGGTCGAAAAATCCTTTGCTATCCAGGCTGGGCGCGAGGTGCGCATCCTGGTCAAGCCCGAGGTGGTAAGCGATCAGACCATGGTGCTGCTGGCCAAGGATGTGGCGCGCAAGATCGAAAGCGAAATGGAGTATCCCGGCCAGATTCGTGTGCAGATCATCCGCGAAATGCGCGTAACCGAGGTTGCCAAGTAAACGGCCGTAATCCCAAGGGCCCCCGTTTTGCGGGGGCCTTTTTGCATGTATGGGTAATGGGCATCATACAGTATGGAAGCATGCAAAAATGGGGTGAAGGTATGGCGATGATTTGGGCGGATGCCCATACCGATGTATTAAGCGTTGCCTGGGAAGGGCATTTATCGGCTGCGCGGGCGCATCCGGTGTCCATGCGTGGGGCGGGGTGTACCCTGCAGGTGATGGCGGCCTTTGGCGGGGACAGCGGCAGCCCGGTGCAGCGGGAAGAACGTATGCGCGCCCAGGTGGCCCTTTTTGGCCGGTGGCGCGCGCAGGGGTTGGCATCCGGCGCCTTGCTGGCGCTGGAGGATGCCAGCTGCTATCCCGGCGCGGAATGCGGCCTGCCCGATGCCTATGCGCGCGGCGTGCGCATGGCCAGTTTAACCTGGAACGGGGATAATGCCTTTGGCGGCGGGTGCATGGGCGATGGGCGCGGGCTGACGGCGGCGGGGCTGCGCGCAGTCAGGCAGATGGGGCGGCTGGGCATGGCGCTGGATCTGTCCCATGCCTGTCCGGCAACCTTTGCCCGGGCGCTGGAGGCGGCGCTGGGCCCCATCCTGGTATCCCATGCGGGGGTGGAGGCGGTTTATGCCCATCCCCGCAATTTGACAAAGTGGCAGGTTCGCTCTATCATCGTAGCAGGTGGATTTATCGGTGTGCCGCGGGTATCCACATTGATAGTGCCGTATGGCGGCGATGGCGCTGCGCAATGGGCGCGCCATGTCGAGGCCATTTGCCGGTGGGGCGGGGAACGGGCGGTTGGCCTGGGTAGCGATCTGGATGGCAGCGATGCGCTGCCGGGCGGTATCGAGGGCCCGAACAGCATCGGCAAGCTGGAATCGGCGCTGGCAGATATCGGCTTTTCGCCCGGCAGAAGGCAGGCTGTGTTAGCGGGCAACCTGCTGGCGTTTATTGAAAGGGTACACCTGATGTAAAGGGGAGTGTTCCATGCAGGAGGAACGCATGCGCGGCATCGTGGAAGCGGTGCTGCTGGTTAGCGGCGAGGCTGTGCCGGTGGAGAGCTTTGAGGAGCTGCTCGGGCTGTCCAGGCTGGAGATTGTGGCCATGATGGATGCCATCGCCACCGATTATGACCGGCGGCATGCCGGGTTTATGCTGCTGCGCTTTGGCGATTGGGTGCAGCTGGTCACCCGGCCCGAATATGCCGATGATGTGCGCCGCGTGCTTCAGCCGCCGGAGCGTGCTTCGCTATCCCAGGCGGCGCTGGAAACGCTGTCCATCATCGCGTACCGTCAGCCGATCACCCGTTCGGAGGTGGAGGCGGTGCGCGGGGTAAAGTGCGATTATGCGCTGTCCGCCCTGATGGACAAGGGGCTGATTGCCGAAGTCGGCCGCAGGGATACGCTGGGGCGGCCTATTTTGTACGGAACAACGGATACTTTTTTGCAGCACTTTGGGTTGGCCACGCTGGGCGAGTTGCCGGGGCGGGGAAAAATCCTGGAGCAGATGGAGCTGCTGGAGGCTGCCCGCCATGCGGTGGAGCAGGATGCCCAAACCGCCCCTAATGAAAGCGCGGGCGAAGTGCAGCCCGGCGGGGAATAAGCAGGGCCATTTTTGTATGGCTTGTATATAGGCGGGCCTTGGCCTGTTGCGCGTGACCCGTGCCAGGGGCGCATGGCTGTGCCTGGATGGAAAAATATGCTATAATGCCCCCAGCAACCAATGGCATAAGGAGGGAACACAATGAGAAAAATTCCACTGGCGGTACAGACCTACTCCGTGCGCGATGAAATCAAAAAAGATTTGCCCGGCACCCTGAAAAAAATAAAGGCGATGGGCTATGACGGCATCGAGATGTTCGGAACCATTGATATGGCGCCGGAGGCGTTTGCCCATATGCTGGAGGAGATTGGGCTTACGCTTTGCGGCTGGCATATCGGGTTGGAGGCGCTGGAGCCCGATGCCATCGAGGGCACCATTGCTTTCCATCGGGCGTGCGGCAACAAGCGCCCCATCGTGCCGGCGCTGGATGAGCAATACTGCCAAAGCCATGCCGGTTATCTGGCGGCGGCGGACAAGCTGAACCGGGCGGCGGCCGTACTCAAAGCCGCCGGTATGCAGACCGGGTATCACAACCACGAAACGGAATTTTCGCCCATGGAAGGGGAAAATCCATGGGATACCATTGCCGCCAATACCTGCGGGGATGTTATCCTGCAATTGGATAACGGCAATGCCGCTGCCGGCGGGGCGGACACCCTGGCTTATATTCAAAAATACCCCGGCCGCGCGCGCACGGTGCACCTAAAACCTTATGCCAAGGCGACGGGCTTTGACGCCATGATCGGCAGCGACGATCTGCCCTGGAAGGATTTCTTTGCTGCGTGCGCCGATGTGGGCGGAACCCAGTGGTATATTGTGGAGTACGAATGCGAGGAACGCTATTCCCAGATGGAAGGCATCCAGCAGTGTATGGAGGCCATGAAGGCACTGCGGGACAAGGGCTGGGTGCTTTTTTAAGCCAAGCGGTATCCGCACAGGAATGGCTGCGCATCAACCGGGCGGGGGGCTTTAAAGCCACCCGCCCGGTTTTTGGTGGAGAAAGCCGGGTAACAACAGGCGTTTTATATGTGAAAAGATGCCGGAAGCTTGCTTTTGCGGTATGCTTGGCTTATATAAAAAGGGGAAGCTTTACCTGAAAGAAGGGGCGGGCATGAATCAGGATTTTATCAACTTAACAGCGGAAAACCTTGCCAGCGAGCATTTATGCTGTATTATCCGCAGCAAAAAACCGCATCCGGGGGTTGAAGCAAAGCGTAAGTGGCTTTCGGAGAGGCTGGAGGAAGGCCATGTATTCAGAAAGTTAAATGAAAAAGCCACGGTTTTTATTGAATATGCGCCCCTTGAAAAAGCCTGGGTGCCCGTTGTGGGGGATAACTATTATTATCTGTATTGCTTGTGGGTTTGCGGCAGCTACAAAGGCAAGGGCTATGGCAGGCTGCTGATGGAGTATTGTTTGGCCGATGCCAAAGAAAAGGGTAAATCCGGCATTTGTATGCTGGCAGCCAATAAACAAAAAGCCTGGCTTTCGGATCAGTCTTTTGCCAAAAAGTTTGGCTTTGAGGTTGTGGATACAACGGATAATGGATATGAGCTGCTTGCGCTTTCCTTTGACGGAACAACGCCAAGGTTTGCCCCCAATGCCAAAAAGCAAGCCATTGAAAGCCAGGAGCTGACCATTTATTATGATATGCAATGCCCTTATATCTACCAAAATGTGGAAATGATCGAAAATTATTGCAAAATAAACGGCGTTCCCCTTTGCCTTATTCGGGTGGATACGCTGCAGCAAGCCAAAGCGCTGCCTTGTGTTTTCAATAATTGGGGCGTGTTCTATAAAGGCAAATTTGAAACGGTAAATTTGCTGGATGTAAATGCCCTAAAGCGAATATTGGATAAATAAAATCCTGTTTTGCTTTTGTAAAGCTTAGGGCGGCACCATGGGCAGTATGATGGTTGTATGGATAAAGGGCGGTACACCTGCCGGAAGAGCGCGCTTTTATGGCGTTTGTGTGCGTAAAGCTGTAAAAAGGGAAGGCATGTTTAGGGCGGTGTTCGTAAGACAGTAAAATATGCAAAAGGCGTGACTTTCCTGGTCACGCCTTTTGCCTTAAAAGGATAGCGCAAAGCGGCGCAAGGAGTGCAGCCCCTTGTTCGGAACGCAGTAACGCAAAACACCCCGAACATTCATGTGTCCAGGGCAGTCGGCCTTGCGAGCGCACATACGGGGAATGCCCGTATAGAAGTGCGCCCTTGTATCTGTTCGACAAACTGTAAGTTA
>JAQXFY010000134.1 GCA_029006015.1 bacterium | reverse complement strand
CCCTGCACCTGGCTAAACAGCGGCTTGGCGCGGCGCAGGATCAGGATAATCACCACGATCTGCACCGGCAGCGCGCACAGCAACACAACGCCCAGGCTGACGTTTAACGATACCGCCATCACCAGACCGCCGATAAAGGTCATCGGCGCGCGCACAAACATCCTCAGCGCCTGGGCGACCAACTCCTGCACCATGGAAATATCGTTTGTCAGGCGCGTCACCAGGCTGCCGGTGGTAAAGGCATCCGTCTGCTCCAGCGACAGGTGCATTACCCGGTTAAAGACATCCCGCCGCAGATCGTTGCCAAAGCTTTGCGAAGCCGCCCCCGCAAAGCCCGCCGCACCGATGCCGACCGCACCGCCTACCGCCACCAGCGCCAGCATCGTCAGCCCCGTGCGGATGATGACATCCATCTGCCCGCCCAGCACGCCGTTATCGACGATAACGCTCATCAGCTTGGGCTGGAGCAGATCCACCGCTACCTCCGCCAGCATAAACAGCGGCGAAAGCAGCGCAAACAGCCAATAGGGCTTAAGGTATTTAATCAGCTTCACGGCCAAGCACTCCGCTTTCTATCAAAATATTATTGCGCATACGCAGCAGCACCTCCAGGGCCTGCCGGCCCTCCTCTTCCCCGATGCCCTGCATAAAAATGTCCTCCACCCGGTCATGCACATCGCGCAGGAGCATGTCCAGGCGGCGGCCTTCCTCCGTTAAATGCACATGCATCTGGCGGGCATCCTGACCATCGGGCTGCCTGGTAATCAAACCATCCTGCTCCATGTTTTGCAGCGTCACGCTGATTGTCGGCGCCTTCAAATGCGTAATGCGCACCAGCTCCTGCTGGGTGATGCCATCGATTCTGGCAATGTGCATCAGCAGATGGCGGTATCCGCTTTTGACGCCGATACGCTCCGATTCCCGCCGCATGCGGTCGTGGCACAATTTGGAAATCTCTGCTGCCAGCATGATCAGCCGCGGCGGCGGGCCGCCCGGCAGGCCCGCCAACGGCGGCATGCCGGCCAACACCTTATGAATGCCTTGCTTTGGGCCGGAATCCCTCATGGTTCCGCCTCCTTTTAATTAGTTAGGAAACGAACGTATTATAGCCCGACCGCGCGCACGCTGTCAATGCCATGTTTTCCATCCGGCACCCCTACCTGCCAAAAAATTTTTTATTTCGGATTTTGGGCCGTCCATCCCACCGCCCATTCAGGTTTCACGCGCCCACGCCCCCTGTAAGGGTAATTTTGTGCACCAGGGATTTGGCAAGCCCGGAAAAAAGGAGTACAATGGGCTTTGTTTTGAAACGGGGTGCAACAGGATGGAGAAAAAGGGCAAAAAAAGCCAGCTTTTGATGCTGTCTGCCTATTACTTTTTAATTTACATGGCGGGCGGCAGCTACAACTCCTATATCGCGCTGTATTATGCGGAGCTTAACCTGGATTCGGCGCGCATCGGGCTGATTACCTCCCTGGCTGCGGCGGTTACCATTGTGGTTCAGCCGCTGTGGGGCCTGTGGGGCGACCGGGCGCGCACCAAAAACATGGTGCTTAGCATATCGCTTATCTCCACGGCGCTGGCGGTATGGCTGCTGCCGCTGTCCAGCCCGGTGGCCTGGTTGTTTGTTGCCGCCGTTGTGGTGTTTACGGCCTTCCAGTGCAGCAACAACCCGCTGGCTGATGCCGTTGCGCTGGAGGCTGCATCGCAGGGCGGTTTTTCCTTTACCACCATCCGCACGGTAGGGTCGGTCGGCTTTGCGCTGGTCGCCTTTGCGGCGGGCGTCATTTTCAATACCGATATCAAGCGCATCTTCCCCGTCTATTCCGGGCTGGTGGGGGCGGCGTTTTTGTGCTCGCTTTTCCTGCCCCGGGTGGAAGGGCACCAGCGCAAGGGCGAAAAAAAGCATTTCTTTGCCATTTTAAAGGATAAGCGCCTGCTGGTTTTATACCTGTTTACGCTGGTCATCCAGGGCGCGATGGGCTTTATGTATTCCTTCCATGCCATCCATTCCAAGGCCAGCGGCATTCCCATGCCCGCCATCGGCACGGGGATCATGATCGGCTCCATCAGCCAGTTTCCCTTTATGCTGCTGTATTCCCGCATCAAGCGCAAGCTGACGGTGCCCCATATGCTGATGATCTCCGGCTTTGCACATGCGCTGCGCTTTTTTATCTACGCTTTCTGGCTAAACACCTATACGCTGTATCTGGCCTGGATGCTGCATGGGCTGTGCTATATCGTGTTTTACCTGTGCCTGGCCGATTATGTTTCCACCACCGTTGCCCCCGGCCTGCGCGCCAGCGGCCAGGCCATGAACGCGCTTATCATCGGCGGGGTCAGCCGTATATTGGGTTCTTCCATCGGCGGGTATATCGGGCAGGCCTTTGGATTGTCCACCGCGTTTTGCTCGGCCGCCGTTTTATGCCTGGTTACCAGCGTGGTATTTATGTTTATCCTGTTTAAAACGCCCCTGTTTCGCGCCGCTCCGGCGCAGGAGGCAGCTGCCCAATAGTTAGCGCCGCTTACGGGCAGACGGCGCCTTGGGCATGCGCCGCCCGGCAGCCACCCCACCATAAAAAAGCACTAAAAAACATCATCGGGCCGGCCGGAAAGCCGGCCCTTTTTATGCCCATCTGGCACCCTGCCCCATCGCCCGCACAGGCTATGGCGGCCCGCTTCCGGCTGTATTTACCCGCCCTGCACATCAAAATTCAATTTTTCCGTTCCATTCCGGCCCCTGGCGCATATCCTTTAAACAAGTGGAGGTGGAGCGGAAATGGAAATCCTCAAGCTGGGGTCTGACGGCCCGCGCATTTCTTTGCTGCAAAGCGTGCTAAAGCATAACCTTTCCCTGTATAAAGGCAAGGTGGATGGCATTTTCGGCAAGCAAACGCTGGCGGCGGTTGTCCAGTTCCAGCAGCAATATCATCTAAGGCCCGATGGCGAAGTCGGCCCCAAAACGTGGGCGGCCCTGCTGCCCTATATCCTGGGCTATACCGAATATACCGTGCGCCCGGGCGATACCCTGGAGGCCCTGGCCAAGGCTTATTCCAGCACGGTATCCGCCATCAAAACGGCAAATCCGGGCCTTATCCCAAAGCAGCTTCAGGTGGGCGAAACCATCGTCATTCCCTTTGATACCCCCGTTGTGCTGACCGATATTCCTTATACCACACAGGCGCTGCTGCTTAACATGCAGGGCCTGAAGGCGCGCTATCCCGGCATGATGGAGGTATCCGTTATCGGCAAAAGCGTGCTGGGGCGCCCGCTTTTGGTGATGCGCATCGGCAAAGGGGCCAAGGAGGTGTTCTATAACGCCTCCCATCACGCCAACGAGTATATTACCACCCCCCTTCTGATGGCCTATGCCGAACAGCTGATGAAAGAGCTTAGCCAGGGCGATACCGTAGCCGGCTTTCATGCCCCCGATTATCTGGAAACCATCAGCCTGTACATCTGCCCCATGGTCAATCCCGATGGAGTCGATTTGGTTACCGGGTATTTCCCGGAAGGCAGCCCGCCCTATGAGCAGGCCATGGCCCTCAACTATCCGGAGGATTATCCTTTTCCTTCCGGCTGGAAGGCCAACCTGGAAGGCACGGATCTAAACCTCAACTACCCCGCAGGCTGGGAAAAAGCGCGGGAAATCAAATTTGCCCAGGGCTACACCCGCCCCGGCCCGCGCGATTATGTCGGCACAGCGCCGCTGTCCGCCCCCGAAAGCCGCGCCGTGGCCGAGTTTACTCAGGCGCATGATTTCAGGCTGATCCTGGCCTATCATACCCAGGGCAACATTATCTACTGGAAATACCTGGACTATAATCCGCCGCATGCGTACATCATTGGCCGCGTTCTGTCGGCAGCCAGCGGCTACGCCCTGGAAATAACGCCAAGCCAATCGGGCTATGCCGGGTATAAGGACTGGTTTATCCAGGAAAACAACCGCCCCGGCTATACCATCGAGGCCGGGCTGGGCGAAAACCCATTGCCCCTTAGCCAGTTTCCCCAGATCTACCGCGATAACGTCGGCCTGCTGACGCTGGCCGCCCTGGTATGATAAAAGGAGGAAGCCATGATCGTTCTTGTCTATAACCCCGATACCGAACGGATGGAGCGCCACCTGCTTGGGCTGGATGAAAGCATGCCCTATACCTACGATCAAACGCTGACGGTTGGGGAATTTATGGGGTCCACCCAGGGCAGCATCCTGTGGACGGATAAACGCACCATGGATACCTGGACGGCCTTTCGCAGCTACTGGGGCCGCCCCATCTTTGTTGGCTATGCCTTTAAACGCATTTGGGAGGGCGGGCACGCCGGGCAATCCCAGCATTATGCCGGCATGTCCTTTGATACCGGGCAAAACCTGACCCGCGCCGGCCGGGTGGCGCTGCATAGCGCCGCCGTCAACTTTGGCCGGTGGACCTATGTGGAGCCCCTTGCCCTGACGCCTACCTGGGTGCATTTTGACCGGCGCCTGGTTCCCCCGGCCTGCTCAACCGGCGGATATCCCCTTCAGCGCGAGGGCAGCCGCGGGGTGTATACGCTGGTATTGCAGGATGCCTTAAACGCCCTGGGGTACACCGGCAGCAATCTGGATGGCTATTTCGGCCCCGCCACGGAGCGTTCCGTGCGGCGCTTTCAATCCGCCGTCGGCCTTAGCGCCGATGGCATCGTCGGCTGCAACACCTGGCGGGCGCTGACCTCCCGCGCCAATGGCATCGGGCGGACGCCCACCGTTATCGATGGCTAGTCCCCTTTTCACTGCCCCCCTCTCCATGGTACAATGCCCGGGGAGGGATTTTTATGCCCATTCAAAGCCATAAACGCTTGCTTTTTGATGGCAGCATGGGGGCGCTGCTGGCGTCCCGCGGCCATTTTACCTCCGGCTGTCCGGAAATGCTCAACCTTGAAAAGCCGGAAGCCATCTGCCAGGTCCATGCCGATTATGCCGCCGCAGGGGCGGATATCCTCAAGACCAATTCCTTTGGCGCCAATCGCCTTAAGCTGGCCGGTTTTTCGCTGGAAAACCGCGCAGGCGAGCTGGCGGCAGCAGCGGTTGGCGTAGCCCGCCGCGGCGGCGGAGGCAAGCCCGTTGCCCTGTCCGTCGGGCCGACGGGGGTGGTGCTGCAGCCGGGCTGCCCCACCACGGCGCTGGATTTGATCGAGGTTTTTGCCGAGCCCATCCGTGCCGCCGCCCAGGCCGGGGCGGATCTGATTTTAATTGAAACCATGCTGGATATGGCCGAGGCGCGCGCCGCCATGCTGGCCGCCCGCCGGGAGGCACCCGGCCTGCCCATCGCCGTATCCTATACCCTGGAAGGCAGCCGCACCCTGATGGGCAACCCAACCGATGTGCTGGCCACCGTGGCCGCACGGCTGGGCGCCAGCTTTGTTGGCCTGAACTGCAGCGGCGGGCCGGGGGAACTGCTTTCGCCCTTTACGGCGCTGGCGCAGGCATCCCCCATTCCGGTGATGGCCATGCCCAACGCCGGCATCCCGGAAATTATCGATGGAAAAACCACGTTCCCCATGGGCCCTCAGGCTTTTGCCTCCGCCATGCCGCCCTTTATGGAAGCAGGCGCCTGCGCCGTTGGCGGATGCTGCGGCACCACCCCCCAGCACATCGCCCTGCTGCGCCAGCTGGTGGATGCCGCCGGGGATAAGCCATCCCCCCTGCCCCAGCCCGACCGTATCTGCTCGGCCCGCGCGGCGCTGCCGCTTGAAACAGCGCGTCGGCAGGCCTTGTCCCTTGCGCTGGAAAGCGATATGTCCGTAGACGATGCCATCGATCTTATCCTGGATGAAACCCCGGGGGCCGATGCCG
This sequence comes from bacterium, assembly GCA_029006015.1. Taxonomy (GTDB): domain Bacteria; phylum Bacillota; class Clostridia; order Christensenellales; family SUG1161; genus SUG1161. Next base: position 2,326 of record JAQXFY010000134.1, on the reverse strand, counting down.
TGCTGCTGGATGTTTCCGCCGCCGGGGATGAGGTTATCCTGCCTTTGCTGGCGGAAATGCCTTCCTATTGCGCTGCGCCGCTTATGTTTTCCGTGCGCGATGATGCCCAGGCTGCCCGAGTGCTGGCCGCTTATGCCGGCATCGCAGCGGTGCAAGGCCCGGTATCGCCCAATACCCTTCAGCAATACGGCGCGTATGCGCTGTAAACGGCTTGCGCCCAGGCGTTTTTACGGCTTACCGTTAACAAAGCCTGTCCATGCCGCCACCGCCCGCCAGGGCAATAAGCCCTGCATGCTTTTAAAACGCCCGCACGGTTTGTGCCTTTTTGCAGGGCGGCACGGCGCTAAACCACGGAGCGCCCTTTAAGGCTTGCGCGCGGCATGCCATTTTATTTTCGCAAAGGAGGCTGTGCCATGCACACCATCCGCCATCTTCCCTCTGCCGGCACCGCCCAGCTGCTTGCTTTTATGGAGGAAGTCAACATGGCGCCGGAAGAGTATTTTGACGCCATCTACCGCTTTGATCCATATAGCGCCCGGTCGCACTCGCTGGGCGTGTTTGAGGGGGATGCGCTGGTCAGCCACCTTCGGTATAACTTCCGGCCAACCCACGGCGCAGCCACCCCCATCGATACCTTTGCCGTTGCCAACGTCGGCACGCGGGAAAGCTTCCGCGGCCGCGGCTATTGCCGCATGCTGCTGGAGCGCGGGCTGGAGCTGGCCCGAAAAAGCGGCGCAGATTTTGCCACGGTGCTGTCCGGCGTGGGGGTCTATAAAGCCTGCGGATGGGAGGAGGTTGCCCGCCGGGTCTATCGCCTGCCGCTGGAGGGCATATCCGTTCCAGGGCCGCGGGATATCCGCCTGCACGTTTTTGACGAGGGCGATATTTCCGCCCTGGCCGAACTTTACGACACCTTTTGCCAGGGCCGGCCGCTGTGCGTGCGGCGCAGCTATGATTACTGGCGCCATCATCTGAAATGGGCGCATGAGGCGGGCTGCCAATTCCTTGTCGCCCGCCGTGGCGAGGCCGTGGTGGGCTACATCCGCTTAACGGGCGCCTCCTCCCTCACCCCGCATGTGGTGGAGCTGGTGACCTCCCCTTCCTGCCCCGCCGCGCTTCGGGCATTCCTGCATTATTTCCACCGCATGCACCTTAAACCCGAATATGCCTGGAGCGAGGTTGTACTGCACCTGCCATCCGATCATCCCCTGCTGGCCATGGTAGCACCTTCCCTGGTGGCGCAGCAGCAGCCCTACCTGCTGGTGCATGTGGTAAACATACAAAGCTGGCTTGAAAAAATGCAGGTTGATATGCAGCACCGCCTGCTTGGCTGCAAAGCCCCGCCCTTTACCCTTAACCTGGCCTGTGCCGGGCAACGGGTTACCCTGCGCTGGGATGGCCGCCTTACCCTGTCCCCGGGCGGGGAGGGTGTTGTGCGCTGCCTGTCCCGGGCGGATTTTTGCCGGGTGATGTTTGGCTGGGCCCGCCCTTCGCAGGCCTGGCAGCCGGAGGGGTTGGGGCTGACCCCGGCCCAGATCCGCGCGCTGGATGCCATGATGGACATTCCCTGCGGCATCTATTGGCCCGCGGACGGGGTATAAACCCATATCGGTAAAGCCGGGGCCGGCATCCGGCCCCGGCTTTTATGTTGTCCCCCTCTCCTCCCGGGCAGGCGGCCCCACCCCGTTTTGGGCCGGCCGCCATCCAAAGGGCAGTCCGCCCCCACAGGACAAGCCGCGCCGGTTTTAGTGCCCCCTCGCAGCGAAGTTCCGCCGGGGGCACGATCAATCCTCCAGCTCCGCCCGCAGCTTTTTAAGCGCTTTTTTTTCGATGCGGCTGACATAGGAGCGGGACACCCCCAGCATGCCGCCGATAACGCGCTGCGTATACTTTTCCCCGCCGCCCAGCCCAAAGCGCAGCCGAAGCACCTTGGCCTCCTTGGGCGTCAGCACCTCGCGCATGGCCACGCTCAGCCGCTCTGCCTGGATGTGCCGCTCCACATCATTGGATACCATATCCGGATCGGAGCCCAGGATATCCGCCAGCGTCATATCATTGCCTTCGTTATCGCTGCCGATGGTCGCCTGGAGGGAGGTTTCCCCCTTGCGCACACGCGCAGCGCGCAGGCACATTAAAATTTCATTCGCTATCCTCTCCCAACGGATACATAGGCTGGTCAATGGGCGGCAAATCCGCCTCTCCATCCTCCGCAAAGAGGTAAACATAGGCATTTTTGCCGTCCCAGACCACCTTTTTGACGATGGTGCGCAGCAGGCGGCGTTTTTCCTCCAGCGTGGCAGAATCCACCGCGCTTGCAAAGGATTCG
>JAQXFY010000133.1 GCA_029006015.1 bacterium | reverse complement strand
CCATGGGCGTGTTGTAGCTGTGCGGCGTGGATACCGTGCGAAACTCCTGCGACAGGATGCTTTGCAAAATAAACTTGGCGCTGGTTTTGCCATAGCTTCCCGTCACGCCGATGACGGTAAGGCCGGGGATAGACGCCAGTTTGCGTTTGGCTTTGCGGGCATACCCCGCCTGAATGGCCCTTTCAAGCGGCCAGGCCATGATGCCTGCCAACGCCACCCAAAATGGCGTCCAAATAACAAAAAACAAAACGCTGGCCACCGCCACGGCCGGCTTGCCCAAAAGGGCCAGCAACGCCATGATCACAAGGGGCGGTATCTGGGCCCAGGCTACCAACCTGCAAACGCGCAGGGTACGGGCAAAAGGCTTTTTATGCGGGCGGCTGCTGCGGATAGTGGCCACCGCCATAGCCGATGCCAGCATCAGGGCCGATAACCCCAGCGGCGCAGCCATCGGCCCGGCAAAGGAAGAAAACGCCACAGGCCCCAGCCACCAGCCCACCATGCCCATGGCAACAACCGCCATCTGCCAGGCCATATCCTGCATGGCAGCGCGGGTTTGCAGGGCACGCAGCATGCCCCCTGCACAATATCCTTCCGCCTGATACAGATGCAAAAAGGGCTCCAGCAAAATCGAGGCCGCGCAAAGGGCCGCAAACGTAACCGCCAGCCACAGCCCGGCATCCGCCGGCAAAAACCAGCCGACATCGATCATGCCTTATCCCGCCTTCCATCCAATAAAAAGTACAGCGCAATGCGATTAAACCTTTGGGATTGCGTCAGGTAGGCGAAATGCCCCTCCCCTTCAAAGGGAATAAGCGCGCAATCCTGCATCCGCCTGGCCATCCTGCAGCCCATCCACAGCGGCGTGGCATCATCCCGATCCCCCCAGATGGCAATGGTAGGGGCCTGAATAAGGGGAAGCAGGGGGGATAAATCCTCTCCCACCACACGCACAAAGGTTTGGCGCATGGTTTTATCCCGTATTGCCCGGTAATCCGCCGAACCGGCACGCTCCATACGCACAGCCAGATCAATGCCCATTTTGGCACATATCTTTGCGGCAGCCGGCCTGCTTGCCAGCTTTTTGCCGCATTTGTAGGCAAGCACCTTCAGCCTTTTGATAAGGCCCCGGCGCGGCCGGATGCCGGCGCAGCCCGTCAGCACCATGCGGCCGACGCGCTCGGGATGGTGCGCTGCCAGCACAAGGGCAACCCGCCCGCCAAAGGAGTGGGCAATGATATCGCACCGCTCAACGCCAAGGCTATCCAACAGCGCCAGCATCTGCCCGGCAAATTCCTCTACCCCCCACGCGGTATCCGGCGGCGGGGTTCGGCCATGGCCCGGAAAATCGGGCACAATGGCCATCATGCCGGCATCTGCAACGGTCTGGGTAACGGGCTGCATGCTATCCGCATTTCCGCCCCAGCCGTGCAGCAAAAGCACCGGCCTGCCCTGGCCAACCCGGTCAAATGCGGGAAGGCCGGGCCCGGTTGGCCCAATCACGCCTGGTTTTCCCCTTGTTTTCTGTTTTCCGCCAGGCAGATACCCAGATCCTCCAGCTGCTTTTTATCCACCACGTTGGGCGCCTCCGTCATCAGGCAGTTGGCGTTTTGCATTTTGGGGAAGGCGATAACATCGCGGATGCTGTCCGCCCCCGTCAGCAGCATGACCAGCCTGTCCAGTCCCGGGGCGATGCCGCCATGGGGCGGCGGACCATATTTGAAGGCCTCCAGCAGGAAACCAAAGCGCTCCCATGCCTGCTCGTGCGTAAAGCCAAGCAGGCCGAACATACGCTCCTGCAGCTCGGCCGAGTGGATACGTATGGAGCCGGAGGCGATTTCCACCCCGTTGATGACGATATCATACGCCTTGGCGCGCACCGCACCCGGATTTTCCTCCAACAGGGGCAAATCCTCATCCATGGGCATGGTGAAGGGATGGTGCATGGCCACATAGCGCCCCTCGCCCTCGTCATACTCAAAGAAGGGGAACTCGGTTACCCACAGCGGGCAATAAGCATCTTTATCCATCAGGCCCATGCGGCGCCCCACCTCCAGGCGCACCTGGCCCAGCGCCATGCTGGCCACATCGGGTTTTACATCGGCCACCATCAAAATCAGGTCGCCCTCCCCCGCGCCCAGGCAGTCTTTTAGGGCGTTGATTTCCGTTTCCGTCAGGGCCTTGGCCACGCTGCCGCGCGGCGGATTTCCCGGCACCAGCCAGGCCAACCCCTTGGCGCGGTATAATTTAGCCACTTCGGCCAGGGCATCGATTTCCTTGCGGGTAAATTTGGCCCCGCCATCCACCTTGATGGCGCTGATGCGCCCGCCGGCGATTGCCGGGGCAAACAGCGCGCAGGTGGTATTTGCAAAAATCTCCGTAACCGTTTGCAGCGTCATACCAAAGCGCATATCGGGTTTATCGCTGCCGTAGGTTTCAATGGCCTGGGCATAGGGCATGCGCAGCCAGGGTTCCGTGCGCTCGATGCCCCGGACGGCGCGATACACTTCGTTTATCATGCCCTCGCCCACGCGCATGACATCCTCCATCTCGACAAAGGACATTTCCATATCGATCTGGGTAAACTCCGGCTGGCGGTCGGCACGCAGATCCTCATCCCGGAAGCAGCGCGCCAGCTGGAAATACCGGTCATATCCCGACAGCATCAGCAGCTGCTTATACAGCTGGGGCGATTGCGGCAGCGCATAAAAATTGCCGGGGAACACGCGGGAGGGCACCAGGTAATCGCGCGCCCCCTCCGGGGTGGAGCGGCAAAGCATCGGCGTTTCGATTTCCAAAAAGCCCTGGTTGGATAGATATTCGCGCACAACGCGGCAAACCTCGTGCCGGGTTTTAAGCCTGGCCTGCATGGCAGGGGAGCGCAGATCCAGATAACGGTATTTGTATTTAAGCTGATCGGAAATCCGCTCATCCTCCAGGTTATAGGGAAGCACGGCGCTTTCGGACAGCACCTTCATGGCATCCGCCAGCACCTCCACATGGCCGGTTTCCATGCGCTCGTTGATCTGGCTGCCCTGGCGGGCGCTGACCTCGCCCTGGAAAGCCAGCACATACTCCCCGCGCACATCGCCGGCGCGCTCAAAGGTTTCCTGGCCGGCGCGGGCGGCATCCACCACCACCTGCAGGATGCCCGTACGGTCGCGCAGATCAATAAAAACAAGCCCGCCCAGGTTGCGGCGCTTTTGCACCCAGCCCATAACCGTCACCTTTTGGCCGACGGCTACCCCCGCTACCTCGGCACACATATGGCTTCTATGCCATCCACCCAACAGTTCCGCCATGATTATCCCTCCACTTCAAGGCCGGCCTGCTTTTGCATCAGCCAGCCCGCGCAATGACAAAGTTCCACCTTTTGTTCCTCGTGCGCGGCCATATCGCGAATAACGACCTTGCCCTCTGCCAATTCATCCGGCCCCAGCACGCAAACAAACCGGCAGCCCATCCGCCCAGCATATTTAAACTGCGCCTTGAGCCCGCGCCCCGTATGCTCCACATCGCAGCGGATGCCCGCAGCGCGAAGGGCCTTGGCCAATTTTAAAGCCTCCAGCCCGGCCGTGCTGTCCACGCAAGCGATAAACACATCGATAGCGGGCGGAACCTTGGGCAGCAGTCCCAAAGCATCCAGCATTAAATATAACCGCTCCATCCCCATGCCAAAGCCGATGCCCGGCATGGAGGGGCCGCCAAGCTGCTCCACCAGCCCGTCATACCGGCCGCCGCCGCACACCGTCGCCTGGGCGCCCAGCTGATCGGAAACAATTTCAAACACCGTGCGCGTATAATAATCCAGCCCGCGCACAATGCGGGGATTGATTTCAAAGGGAACCTCCAGCGCCGTCAGCGATTGCTGCAGGCCATTAAAATGCGCCGCGCATTCGGGGCACAGGCAATCCACCATTTCCGGCACGCCTTCCAGCGCCGCCTGGCAGCCCGCTTCCTTGCAATCCAAAATGCGCAGGGGATTGCGCTCAAAACGGTCCCGGCAGGCATCGCACAGGCGGTCCAGCCGGCTGCCCAAAAACGCCCGCAGGCGCTCATAATAAGCCGAACGGCAGGTGGGGCAGCCAATGGAGTTAATCTGCGCTTTGAGGTTTTTTACCCCAAAGCCGACAAACAGGTTATAGGCCAACGAGATGATTTCCGCATCGATGCTGGGGCCTGCCGCGCCAAACACTTCCACCCCAAACTGGTGATGCTCCCGCAGGCGGCCCGCCTGGGGTTTTTCGTAGCGGAAGGTTGGTGAAAACAGGTAGTATGCCTTTTGGGGCAGCGTACCGGCCAGCGCGCCCGATTGAATCAGCGCGCGAACCGCACCCGCCGTGCCCTCCGGCTTTAACGTGATGCTGCGCCCGCCCTTATCCTCAAAGGTATACATTTCCTTTTGCACAATATCGGTGGTATCCCCCACCCCGCGCAAAAACAATTCCGTATGCTCAATCACCGGTGTGCGGATTTCCCGATACCCGGCCAAGGCACAGGCCCGCCGCATCGCCTTTTCCATCCACTGCCAGGTAAAGCTAACCTCCGGAAGCACGTCCTGCGTGCCCTTGGGCGCCTGATAATTTGCCATGATATGTCCCCCCATCGATGGATTTATACAAAAAACCCCGTCCACTGTCCGGGACGGGATTTCTCCCGCGGTGCCACCCCGCTTGGGGCTTATGCCCCCCGCTTTGTTGCTGCTTGCGTTGCCTGTAACGGAGGCCGCCGGCCCGAAGGCGCCTGATGGAAGCGTCCCTCCGGCCTCAACCATCCCCGTGGGGCGCTCTCAGTCCCGGCGCACCCTCCCTGTTTGGGGCTTTGGGCCATTGACTTCCGTCATCGGCTTTTAAACAATAAAATTGGCACTAATGCATCAGGATGCAAAAGCAATGGAATCGCGGATTTCCATAAAATCCTTTTCGCTGTCCACCGCAACCGCCTTGTCGCAGGTAAAAGCAAAGCTCCACGTTTTATCGCCATGGATCAGCTGATACTGGTCTACCAGCACGGTGTAGGTTTCCTGGGTATAGCTGTACTTGAAATGAACGGCATCCATCTCTTTCCATTTGATGGTTTCATATATCACCGGCGAGAAACCTTCCACGCTGTTTTCAACGGCCTTGTAAGCCTGCTCCGCGGAAAGGGTAAACAGGGCATCGTTTTTATCGCCCACCACCACCACAAAATTGGGCGCAAAGGTTTCCACCTTGGCCGTCGGCGCAATGACCACCACGTTAGCCCCCAGCACATCCTCGCGCAGGCTCCACTGATTGGGGTATTCAAACTGTACGCCCAAATCCTTGTTGGTATAACTGATGGGCTTTGTGCTTGCCCCACAGCCAAACAGCATCATAGCGGCCAGGGCCATGGCAACATAGGCCAGTATACGGCGCCTCACGGGCATCAACCTCCATCCAATAAAGGCGCAACCCAAGCGCCATAAATCTTAAAAAGTATACCAAGAACCCGGCCTGCTGTCAACGCGAGCGCCCCTTTGCTGCCGGGGGCCGACTCTTCAAACAGGCCATTTCGTTTTAACGCCTGTGCGCCGCTATTCCCTGTGCCCTTGCCAAATAAGCAGCCGAAAGCAAGGGGCTTTCCCCCCATATTTCCATTTCCGTCCATGGCACGCCGCAAAAGCGCTTATCCCGCCCGCAAGGCGTATGCTTTTTGATAAAACAGGTGCAAAGCTAGCGATTGTTGGGCAAATTGCCCGGCTCCGCCGGCACAGGCCTGGGATAAAAGCCTTCCTCCAGCACCTCCGGCTGGGCGCGGCCCAGCGTCAACTGGGACATATCCTGCAAAAAGCCGGCTTCCTCCTGCGCATAAACACGGATAAACAGCGTAACATCAGCCGCAAACGAAGTATCCAGCAGTATATGGGGGGCATGCTCCAGGTAGTGCTGCACCCGGCCAAGCGTCGGATAATCCACGGCCACCGCGTATACCTTTGCCGCCACCAGCACCGAAACACCGGCATCCTCCAGCGCCAGGGCGCAGGTATGGGAAAAAGCGCGCACAAGCCCGCCCGCCCCCAGATGAATGCCGCCAAAATAGCGCGTAACAATAACGGCGGTATCCGTCAGCCCGCGTTTATCGATGACCTCAAACATCGGCAGGCCGGCGGTGCCGCCCGGCTCCCCCCCATCGGAAAAGCGCCGGATATCGCGTGAGCGGCCCATACAATAGGCAAACGCATGGGCAGAGGCCTCCGGATATCGGGCGCGCACTTCGGCCATAAAGGCTTCAAACGCCTTTTCATCCGGGCAGTAAGTCGCGCTTCCATAGAAGCGGGACTGCTTGATAAAAAACTCGCTATGCCCTTCCCGGGCAGGGATACGGTATTCCGGCATATGCCCCCCTCAGGTATCCTCAAATTTTTGTTCCCGAATGCCAAAGGCCAGCACAATGGATAGTGCCGCCGGCACCAGCAGCACCGCGCACATGGCCTTAAAGCCCATCAAATCAAACATCAGCCCGCTGGTCAGCGGGAAAAGCGCCCCGGATATGGAGGACATAACCCCCACCAGCATAAAATAGGCCATCCGCTTTTCGTACGGCACCAGAAAAGCCACGATATTGCGGGCGGACAGCAAATACAGCGCATTGCCCAATCCCCAAATGCCCGCCATGGCGATAAACAGGCTTTGGCCCGCCGGAAGCAGCGCCATCACCAGATAAACCACCGTCAGCGAAAAGCCGGTCAGCTGCACCAGGCGGTAGCCGCCCCAGCTTTGCAGCCATCCCCCCGCAATATATCCGATGGCCTGGCCTGCCAGCGTCAGCGTAGCCATGTTGGCCAGGCCGGCCGCGTCCATGCCCATCTGGTTTTCCGCAAACTGAGATTGGAACTGCAGCGCGGTAAACGCACACATAATCGCAAAGGAAGCCAGCAGGTGCCTGCGGAAATTCCGATCGCCAAAGGCATCGCGCGTGGTTGCAATCAGGCTGGGCCGCGTACGCGAGGTGCGCTCCACCGTATCGGGGGATTTCCATTCCTTCATCATGGCCAGCGGAATCAGGGAAACAAAATCAATGGCCGCCGCCACAAGGAACAGGATGCCAAAGCCCACCGCCTTGGGGTGATCGGCCAGGATCAATGTAACAAACTGCGCGCCCAATACGCTGGTCAGCATATCGCATGCGCTGCGGAATCCAAGGTAGCGTGCGCGGCTGCGCGCCGGGATAACCTTGTTCATCAGGCTTGTCCATGCCAGGCTGATGCCGCCATAGGCAAAGCCCTGCACCGCCGTTAATATAAAAAACAGGATAACAAACCAGGTGGTATGCGTTTCGCTGATAAACAGGATAGCCAGGCCCATCAAAAGCCACGTCAGGCGCGCAATGGCGCCCACCAGCAAAAAGACGCCCTTGTAATAGGCCCGCCCATGCATATGGCGGAACAAAACCGGTTCGGCCACAGCCCCGGCAAACACGCGGATGGCCGTCAAAAGCCCAAGCAACATGGCGCTTTTGATGTACCCGCTCATAAAATAAACCACCATCGTCTGCCAATGGACCATTCCCATGGCAAACGCATCGATCATGCCATCAGCCAGGCTGGTCGCCCGGTTATGGGAGGCAAGCCTTTCCTCCTGCGTGCGGTTTTTCCAGCGCACAAGCCACCCCTGCATGGTGTAACCCCTTTTCGGTTGCCTATTTTCCGTTTCCGCGCGCCATCGCGCTATACTGCCGGCAGGCCATGTTTTCTACTTCCCGGCATGTTCCATAAGGCTAAAGGCAGCAAGCCCGCGCCGGCAAAACAGGGTATTTTCCCCATTTGCCGCAGGCGCGGGCATGCGCTTTCCTTATATAATATTGATGCGGCAATAATCCTTTTTG
>JAQXFY010000132.1 GCA_029006015.1 bacterium | reverse complement strand
CTGGAAAAACGGACAGGGTAGGAACGCAGAAAATCATACCATAGGTGCCGTTCTTCCTTGGTCATTTCTTTTCGCAGCTGTTTTGCCAAAGGAACCAACTGCTTATTGTACTTTGGCTGCATGACAATCCCTCCGTCACGGCTTACACCGTGCCACCTCCCTTTACACAAGGGAGGCTTGGGTGCTGCGCAAAATCGCAGATCGCACTACACCAAACGGTGTATAAAAGTGCGCCCTTTATCAGTTCGAAAAATTGGGATTTGTCTATTTTTTAATTCTGCCTTTTCCATATTCTCGGCCACATGGTTCCGTTGCTATATAACGCAAAGAAGGTGCAAAATTGCCTTTTATCAAACTCACCGTTGCAAATTATAATTGCCTGAACAACGCCTGCCAGTTTTATCATATATCCTGTTTCTTTATATCCATTTTTCAAATAGAAATCTTTGCGTCTTGTTCTTATCTCTATATCGGGAGCATTACTATCGCAAGGCTCGATAGAAATGATGATTTTTTTGTTAGGATACTTGTTTTGTATTTCTTTTAATATAGCACTTCCATACCCTTTAGAGCGTAGCGTTTTGTCCACCGCCAAAAACATGACAAATGCAATTTTGCGATTATGAGCCAAATATACAAAGCCACATAACCTATCATCGTCATAAAAACTCAAAAAATCGGTATTCCATAGTTTAGACATTGCAACCATCATAGGAAATGGCATTCGCTCATTTTTAGGGAAAGAATCAAAATAGATGCTCTTTACATCGGAGCTTCTAAATCCTGCTTTTTTAACCTGCATATATATGAAACCTCGTCAAATTCAAATTTATCAATTCGTTTAATCATATCATACGGCTTCAATTTATACAAGAACAGTTCCGGCAGACATTACTGCCGGGACTGAAACTGCTTTACGGACACCCGCCATTGGCGGGCCTTTTGCTTGCCCGGCCATCCCGGCATGGGCGCAGCCTGGGCTGTGTGCTTTCCTGCAATGCATTTTATCCGATGTTTCTTTGGAAATTTCCCGCATGGCTCCCCTATTTTTTCCCAGCGAGCCCTACCGTTTATCGGTTAAATTGGGAATGGTTTCCCCTGTGTCCCGGCAGCTTACCGGGGCTTTAGGCTTGCCCGCTGCACGGAATTTTCCCGTCAAAGCAACCCTTAGCTGGCTGGCAAAATAAAAAAGCGGCGGCCATCAGGCCGCCGCTGCTTTGCGTTAACGCCAAACCTTAGGAACGGCGGGCGCGGAAGCAATCGCTGCAATACACCGGCTTATCGCCCGTGGGTTGGAAAGGCACCTGGCATTCCTTGCCGCACTGCGCGCACACCGCAGGATACATGGTGCGGCTGCCGCCACCGTTCTGCTGCTTGCGGGCACGGCGGCACTCGGGGCAGCGGCTGGGAAGATTTTCGAAGCCACGCTCAGCGTAAAACGCCTGCTCAGACGCCGTGAACACAAACTCACAGCCACAATCGCGACACTTTAAGACTTTGTCCTGATACATAAAAAAAAGACCTCCTGATTGTTTTGCCAACAACACCGGGCGAAGGCTACGCCCGATACTTTTGGTACGAGCATGCGTTTGCGCGATATAAAATCAGCAAACCCAGTATACGACAACTTTTCCATCCTGTAAAGGGGGCATGATAAATTTTCCTTAGCAAAAACACCCTTTTTTCGCCCTTTTATACGCCCTGCATTCCCCTTTGCAACAGGCTATTTGCGCAGATTGACAACAAAAAACACCGCTTCTTCCAGGGCAAGCCGGTCATCCCGAACAGCGCCCGATTTAAAGGCCCAATCCTGCCCGGCAAGATGCGTTACCGCCGCCTTTAGCTGGGCAAGGGTATAGCGCATGGCCTGCTTCAGGCTGCGGTTGATGGCAAAGGACGGCACTTTGAGCACCTGTTCCATCTGGGCCGGCGGTATGCCGCTGTCTTTCATCAGCCGCACCATCAAAAGCTGCCGGTATTGCCGTGCCAGCATGGCCATCAGATAAACCGGCGCCTCGCCCGCCTGCAGCATGTCCTCCAGCAGGGCAACGGCGCGTGCCCGGTCGCCCTCTGCGGCATAATCGGCCAGCTGGAACACCTTATAGGAAATATTGCGCGTAACCAGCGCTTCCACATCGGCTACGGTGATGCTGCGCCCCAAGGACGCGGATAGCAGCTTGTCCAGCTCCTGCGACAGGGCCATGGCATCTATGCCCACCATGGCCACCATCAGCCGGGCAGCTTGCGGTTCCACCGCACCCCCCCGCCGTTTGGCATTGGCCTGCACCCAGGAGATGGCTTCCGCTTCCTTAAGCGGCGGGCAATATACCTCCCCTCCGGACAGGCGTTTATACAGCCGGCTGCGCTTATCCACGGTACCACGGCATAAAAACAAAAGCACCGTGCCCATTTCCGGGGCTTTAAGATAATCCTCCAGCACGCCCTGATCGGCCGCTTTGGCTTTTGTCGACATCAGGGGCGCATAATCCTTAACGATGACCACGCGCTTGGGGGCTATCCAAGCCAATGTACGCGCGCAGGCAACAATCTGATCGGGCGTGGTATCGCTTGGCAGGGTTTCCCGGTCCATTCCGCCATCGCCATCCGGCTGGGCAGCCGCAACAATGCGCTCGGCCATGCGCTCGGCGGCATAATGCTCCTCCCCATAAACCAGATAAAACGGAAGCAGGGCGCCCCCTTCCAGGTGTTTGACCAACCCACGCGCATCCATCGTTTTGTCCGCCCCCCGTCTGTTGCCTTATTCATTCATCCGCCGCATGGCAGCCTGGCATGTGCCTGATAAACTGCTGTATGCCGGCATTTCCAAGCGCACACGCAATCCAATATCAAGCGGAAAATTCCATCCGATTGCGTTTATTGTATCAAATTTCCCTTCCCGGCGAAAGCCGCCCCGGTGGATTGAAAGGATAACCGCCAAGCTCCAAAGCGCCGTGTCAGCCGGATAGCGCCAAGCACATCCGTGCGGCACACCGCAATGCCGGCCTTCTCCAGCCTATCCAGCGTCTGCGGGGCAGGATGGCCATAGCGGTTGTCCTTCCCGCAGGATATCCAGGCCATAGTGGGCGAAGCCGCATCCAAAAAGGCCTGCGTGCTGCTGCCAGCGCTTCCGTGGTGGGCTACCTGCAGCACATCGCAGGAAAGATTTTCCCCGGTTTGCAGCAATGCTTGCTCTCCCTTGGCCGTTAAATCCCCGGTAAAAAGCGCCGTGCACCCGCTAAGCTGCGCGCGCACGCACAGCATATCCCCCACCGGAATCAGGCGAAGGGCAGCGCCACCCCCCAAGGGAATATCCTGCATGGCCGATACCCGTATAAGGGGCACTTCCTCGATGCACGCCACCTTTTGCGGCACATTGGCTTGCGGCGCCAGGTACACCGCCCCAACCGGAAGCGCGGCGCACAGCGCGCCGAGGGAGCGAATGTGATCCTCATCGGTATGCGTTAAAATAACACCGTCGATGCCGGCAACGCCCATCGCCCGCATGGCGCCCGTTACCGTGTTATCCAGCGTTTTGCCGCCAAACCAGTCCCCTCCGGCATCGATCAGATAGGTGCTTCCCCGTCCATCCCGGATAAGAACGCACTGCCCCTGGCCAACATCCAGCATGGCGATTTGCGGCGCAGCGCGCTCAAGTGCAAAGGTCCCCCCCGTTACCAGCGCACAAGCCACCAAAAACGCCGCCCCCAAACGAAGGCGGGCCGATATCTTCAGGCGAATCAGGGGCGATGATACAAACAATGCAGCACCATAAAAAAGCAGCCCTATTCCCGGAAGGGCCAGCGCAAAAGCGTATGCCATGCCCGGGATATCCACCGCCTGGGCCATGGCACCGGCGGTAAGGGAAGCCAGCGCATCAACAGGCCAGGCCAGGGTGCGCACCACGGCCAATACGCCCTGCCCCATCGCCTCCCCCAGCAGCCCCAGAATCAGCAGCGGAAAGCCCGCCATAACCAGCAGGGAGATAACCGGCGCAATCAGCGTGCCAAGGGCCAGCGCCAGCAGGGGATGGTTTCCCCCTATCATGGACAAGATGGGCCATGTATACAGCTGCGCGCTAAACGATGCCGCCAGCGTTCCGGCCAATGTTTTAAACCCTTTTGGCACGCGGGCCAGCAAAGGCCGAAACCAGTACCCCACCGACCATAGGCCGAGTGTGGCCAAAAAGGACAGCCACAACCCGTAGGACAGCGCCCTCTCCGGCCTTGGTATGCAAATAAGCAGAAAGGCCGCCGCCAGCAGCGTGGGAAGATCGGGCCTGCGCATCAGCGGCACCGCCCACAGCGCCAGCCCCGCCATGATCGCCGCCCGGATGCAGGAGGAGGAAAAGCCCGTCATCGCACAATAAACAGCCAATACAGCCGTCAGCACAGCCGGCATCCATACCCGCGGCAAAAGGGGAGCCGCCCGCCATAACAGCCACAGCCCGGCCAATACAATGCCCACATGCATGCCCGATACCACAATCAAATGCAGCAGCCCCGTAGCCCGAAAGGCATCGTAAACCGCCCCTTCCAGGTTGGCGGTATCGCCCACCACCAGCGCACCCATCAGACCGCAGCTATTGGGGAACAGCCGGCTGCATACCTGTGCAACATGCGCGCGCAGGCGGCCGGCCCATACCTCCAGCCCGCCTTTTTGCCCGGGCAGCCGCTCCACGCTATCCACCCGGATGGCAGCATAGATGCCATAGGCCGCACTTTGCGCGCGGGCATGCAGCATACCGGGGTTTTGATACCCGCGCACTGGCCTGAGGCGGCCCTCTATCTGCACCCAATCGCCTATGGCAAAGGGATCTTCGCAATAGGCATACACCTTACCCTGCACGCTTATTTCCCGCTCGCCCTCCAGGCGCGTAATGGAGGATAATGTAAGGGAATAGGTTTGCGACGCCCCTTCCACCTCGCTGCACGACAGCACACAGCCCCGGTAAAGCCGGCTGCTGTCATCGGCTGCAACGCCATCGATGCGCGCCCACATGCCGCCGGACAGGCACATTCCCAGCGCCGCCATGCCGCAAAGCACGGGAACCAGCGCCCTGCCCCGCCGCAGCACCCCGGCGGTGACGCCGCAAGCCAGCGATATAAGCGCCGCCACATAGGGCGACAGGCCCCGCGCATACAGCGCCGAGCCTATGATAAGCCCCATGCCATACAGGGCCGCCGCCAATACAAGGTGCCTGGATATCAGGCCGAAAAATGCCCTCTCAAGCCGCTCTTTCACGGGGTAAAGCGCCACCCCGGCACCGCATTTTGTGTGGCCGGGAAGATGGCTTGCGCCTCCGCCAGCAGCGCCGCGCGATCCACCCCCGGCATGGGATGGGTTAAAAGCAGCGTTTGGGCCCCGGCTTGTAAAGCGCGCATGGCGGCCTGACGGGCGCTTGCATGCGGGGCTGCGCCCAACTTTTCGTGAGGAAGCGCCGCATCGCAAACAAACAGGCGGCTTTGCGCAGCCACTTCCGCCAGCTGGGGCACATCGCGCGTATCCCCCGAATAAGCAATGGTGCCCTGCGGCGTTTCAAAGCGCAGCATGCAGCCCGGATAAGGATGCTGTGTTGCCCATGTTTCCAATCGGATGCCTTCAAACAGCTGCACCTGCATATGCCCCTCAAGCGCATGCCAATGAAGCGCTGGGGTGTTGAGCCCATCAAAGGCCGCCTGCGGACCTACCGGCGCATACACCTGAACGGTTTCCTTTCCGGCGCGGGCATATCCCAACAGCGGCAGCTCGCATGCATGATCGGCATGCAGGTGCGACAGCACCACCGCATCCACCGCGCTTAGCGGGATATAACGCTGCAAAGCGGCCAGCGCCCCGCTGCCGCAATCGATCAAAATATGCTTGCCGGCCACCTGCAGCAGATAGGCCGAGGTTCCCTCCGTCGGGCCGGGATAAGCCCCGCGGCACCCCAATACAACAAACATCGCCGTTTCCCCCTTTATTTCCACTCCCGATTGCGCTGCTTCATGCGCTCCGCCAGGGAAGGCTGTGCTTCCTGCCCATCCTTCTCCGCTTCCTTTTCCTGCCCTGTTTTGGAAATATCCTTTTGTTTTCCGGCTTTTTCCGTTTGTTTGATTGTGGGATCACTTTTGGCTTTTTCGCGCCTTGCGGCCAGATAAGCCGCCATGCCGGAAGCCGCGCCTGCCGCTTTTCCCGCCCAGGCCTTGGCCAGGCGCCCCAGCTCCAGCTTGCGCCAGGCAATGCCCATAACCCATAAAAGGGCGGCGGTAACCAGCAGAGCCAGCCGCATATCGGTATGCGTATATTCCACGGGCATGATAACGCTAAACCATTGGCTGCTATCGGTAAAAACCTCTCCCCCGCCTGCCTGGGCCAAACGGGCCAAAAAGCCTCCGTCCGCCTGGCGGCGCACATCATATTCCTGGGAATATCCCGCCACCGCCGCACCCGTTACCAGCAGCTGCCCCTCTGAATAAGCCTGCAAAAAATAAACCCCGCTTTGCCCGGCCTCCACCTCGGCGCCATAGACGCCGGGCGATTCCAGCGCCAGGCGCACCTGGCTTTCCTGCCCATCGGGGGCGATAACCGTCAGGCTGTCAGCTGTGCCATCCGGGCTTGTCACCCAAACATGCATGCTCTCCTGTGCCACTTCGGCCTCCAGCGACAGCCCGCCTGCCGTGGAATCGGGCAGGATGCGCGCCACCATGGCCGAAAAGAAGGCTGCGCCCTGCTCCCAGCCCATCCAGTTGGTGCTCATTATGCCGCCGATATCGCTTGTCCAGCAAACCGCCCGGCCAAGTCCGTAGCGCCATTCCGCCAGGACGGGATCATCCTCCGCCGTTTTAATAACCTGCGTTGCCCCGGTTTTAAGGCTGTTGGCCACATACCCGCCCAGCGCGGGCAGCGTGCCGCTAATGCCGGACAGGATGGGCGAATAGCTATCCGTCTGCGGATAAAAAACGCCGGTTTTCAGGTATGCGCCCATGGCCTCCAGCGTTTCGCGCAGGAAGATGCCCGGCAGATCCGCAGGATTGGGCACGTTCAGGTACCGTCCGCCGGCAATGTGCGCCAGGTTATCCAAAAAACGCTGGTTATGATCGGGCCCCAGGCCAACGGTGGACAGCGTAATGCCCGCAGCGGCCATCTGCCCTGCCAATGCTTCGTGCCCGGTATCGGCAGCATCGCCATCGGTCAGTAAAATGACGTGGCGCACGGTATAATCCAGCCCCTTCAGGGCTTCAAAGGCCTCCTGCATGGGGGGAAGGATCATCGTACCCCCATTTTCCCGGATGGACTGGATGGCCTGTTTGACGGCGCTGCCATCGCCCTTGGGCCCCAGCTTATATACCCAGGATGCGTTATCATCAAATGCAATAACGCCCACCTCATCCTCGGGCAGCATGGCGTCCA
>JAQXFY010000131.1 GCA_029006015.1 bacterium | reverse complement strand
TTAAATCGTAGGTGGCTACCTTGGGGCTGGGGATCAGGGCGCGGTCCTCACCGGGATACTGCGCCTCTATGCCGCCGCTGAAAAAGAAGGTAACGTGGGCATATTTTTCGGTTTCCGCAATGCGCAGCTGGGTTTTGCCCTGGGCCGAAACATATTCCCCAAAGGTGTTGGACAGCGTCTGCGGGCGGTAGGCAACCTCCAGATTGGTAAAGGATTTATCATACTGCGTCATGGATACATAGGCTACCTTGCGCATCTGGCCGGGCCGGGTAAAGCCATCAAAATCCGGCTCGATAAAGGTGCGGGTAATCTCCCGCGCACGATCGGGGCGGAAATTAAAGCAGATGATGCCATCGCCATCCTCCACGGTGGCAACGGGCTTGCCGCCGTTTTCGATGACCACCGGCACGACAAATTCATCCGTTACGCCTTCCTGATAGCTTTGCCGGATGGCTTCCACCGGGCAGGCGGCCAATTTGCCTTCGCCCAGGGCCATGGCGCGCCAGGCTTTTTCCACGCGGTCCCACCGCTGATCGCGATCCATGGCATAGTAGCGGCCCATCACCGTAGCAATGGCGCCAAATTGCTTTTGCTGCAGGGCTTTATAAAGCTGCTCCACATAGCCGGCGCCGCTTTCCGGGGGCACATCGCGCCCATCCAGGAAGCAATGGATATACACATTTTCAAGGCCCTGCGCTTTGGCCAGATCCACCAGCGCCAGCAGGTGGTCCATATGGCTGTGCACGCCGCCGTCGGAGCACAGGCCCATCAGGTGCAGCTTGCCGCCATGGGCCTTGACGCTTTCAATGGCCCCCAGGAACGCCGGGTTCTGGAAGAAATCGCCATCCTGGATGGATTTGGTGATGCGCGTCAATTCCTGATAGACGATGCGCCCTGCCCCGATGTTGACATGCCCCACCTCGCTGTTGCCCATCTGGCCCTCGGGCAGGCCGACAGCCATGCCCGACGCCCCCAGGGACGTGGTGGGATATTCCTTTTTAAGCGCATCGATATGGGGCGTTCCGGCCACGGAAATGGCGTTATCCGAAGCATCCTCGCGCAGGCCGAAGCCATCCATGATGATAAGAGCGGTCATGGTTTTCATGCGCATTCCTCCTAGGCCTTAAAATGCACGATGCGGGAAAAATCCGCCGCCTTGAGGCTGGCCCCGCCGATCAATCCGCCATCGATCTGGCTTTGCGCCATCAGCTCATCGCAGTTGCCGGCGTTCATGCTGCCGCCATACTGGATGCGCATGGCCTGCGCCGCCTGGGCGCCCACCGCCTTTTCGACGGCGCCCCGGATGATGCCGATAACGCGGTCCGCCTCCTGCGCGGTGGCGGTGCGGCCGGTGCCGATGGCCCAGATGGGTTCGTAGGCGATAACCACCTGCGCAGCCTGCTCGGCCGTCAGCCCTTCCAGCGCCAGGCGCGTCTGCTCGGCAACCAGCGTATCCGTTTTGCCGGCCTCGCGCTCTTCCAGCGTTTCGCCCACGCACACGATGGGGATCAGCCCATGGGCCAGGGCGGCCTTGACCTTTTTGTTGACGGTTTCATCGGTTTCGGCAAAATAGGTGCGCCTCTCGCTATGGCCGATGATGACGCAATCGCAGCCCACCGCGCACAGCATGGCAGGGGAGATTTCCCCCGTAAAAGCGCCCTTTTCCTCGAAATGCATATTTTGTGCGCCCAGCAGGATGTTGGTGCCCTTAACAAGGGAGGCAACCGTGGGCAGGCAGACAAAAGGCACGCAGATGGCAACATCGCACGCCGCGTCGGCCACCAGGGGTTTAAGCTGCTCCACCAGCTTGACGGCCTCTTCAGGGGTATTGTTCATTTTCCAGTTTCCGGCAATAAAGGGCTTGCGCATGGATACATCTCCTTTGCATGGATGGGGGGGAACCGGTCCGGTTCCCCCGCAAAATGGCTATGATGGCGCTGTGGCAGGGCGGCTTGGGCAGCCCGGCGGAACCGTTCAGGGCATGCACCCCCGTGCATTTCCCCGGCGCCCGGCAGCACCTGCGCTTGCAAGTGCCCTGCCCGGGCCGCATCCCACCCGGCATGGCCGGATGCCCTGCACAAAAGCAGGCCGTTACTTATCGTCCAGGCAGGCGATACCGGGCAGGGTTTTGCCCTCCAGGAACTCCAGGCTGGCGCCGCCGCCGGTGGATACGTGCGTCATCTTATCGGCAAAGCCCATCTGCTCCACCGCCGCAGCCGAATCCCCGCCGCCCACAATGGTAATGCCCGGGCATTCCGCCATGGCCTTGGCGATGGCCAGCGTGCCGGTGGCAAAGGTCGGCATTTCAAAGACGCCCATCGGCCCGTTCCAAACCACGGTGCCGGCTTTGGCAATTTCATCGCTGAACAGCTTCTGCGTTTTGGGCCCGATATCCATGCCCTCGAAATCATCGGGAATCTCGCGGCTGTGCACGGTGATGTGCATCGCATCGTTGGAGAATTCCTGCGCGGCTTCGTTATCCATGGGCAGCAACAGCTTGACGCCGTTTTTCTTGGCCTTGTCCATCAGCTCCAGCGCCAGGGGCAGGCGCTCTTCATCCAGCAGGGATTTACCCACCTGGCCACCCAGTGCCTTCTGGAAGGTATAGCTCATGCCGCCGCCGATCAAAAGCACATCCACTTTATCCAGCAGGTTATTGATAACGGCGATCTTATCCTTAACCTTGGCGCCGCCCAGCACCGCCACAAAGGGGCGCTTGGGGTTTTGCAGCGCCGCACCCATGATATCGATTTCCTTGCCGATCAGGTAACCGGCCACGGCGGGCAGATAATCGGCCACACCGGCGGTGGAGGCATGCGCACGGTGCGCGGTGCCAAAGGCATCGTTAACGTAGATATCGGCCAGCGAAGCCAGCTGCTTGGCAAAGGCCGGATCGTTCTTTTCTTCCTCGGCATGGAAGCGCACGTTTTCCAGCAGCATGGCATCGCCATCCTGCAGGCCGGCGGCCAGCGCTTTGGCGCTGTCGCCAATAACATCCTGCGCCAGCGGCACGGTTTTGCCCAGCAGCTCACTGAGGCGGTCGGCCACGGGCTTTAAGGAGTACTTCATGTCAAATCCGCCCTTGGGCCGGCCCAGGTGGGAGCACAGGATGACGCGGGCGCCATGCTCCATCAAATAGGTAATGGTGGGCAGCGCAGCGGTAATCCGCCTGTCATCGGTAATGCGGCTTCCGTCCAGCGGCACGTTAAAATCGCACCGTACCAATACGCGCTTGCCATTGACCTGGATGTCCTCGATGGTCTTTTTCATGCTGCACACTCCTTCAAATCGCGATTATATCTTACAGGGAAGTTTGTCCCTCAAGACCACAACAAGCCAGCAATCCCCGCGCCGCGCTTTCATCGCAAACCAGCACATGGGGCGCCAGTGCCTTGCAGGAAGCCAGGATGGCCTCCGCCTTTTTGTTGCCGCCCGCCACGGCAATGCGCAGCGGAATATTGCCAAGTTCCTGCATGCTCAGCCCGCCCATGCCGGCCGTAAATAGGATGCGCCCATGGATATCCAAATAATACCCCAATGCCTCGGCCACCCCGCCGGCTTCCAGCAGCTGACGCCGCTGTATGCCCGGCATTCCCCTGCGGGCAGCCATTTCATCGCACCGGCCAATGCCGTAAACCAGCACATCGGCCCGTTTGAGCACCTGCATCGTTGAGCGGTTATGGAAAGATTCCTCCATCACCTGTGCGGCCAGGCCTTCATCGGGCGCATGCAGCAGACGGTAACTGCCGCCCAGCCTTTCCGCCATCTTGGCCGCAATGGTATTGGCCTGGCGGGCAATATCCCCGCCCATGCCGCCGCGGGAAGGCACCACCAGCAAATCGCTTTCATGGGCCGCGGGCATGGCCTGGGCCACCGCAGCCAGCGTGCTGCCGCCGGTCACCGCCAGGATCATGCGCCCGGCCAGCATGCCGCGCAGGTAAACCGCGGCAACATGCCCCAACTCGCTAAACAGGATGGGCTCCTGCTCGATATCCACCGGGGCGATGATCACCTGGGAAACCTGAAGCGCTTTTTCAAGCGCCTTGCTGGCATTTTCCAGCCCGAGCAGCGCCGAAATGCTGTTTTGCAGTTCCCGGATCAGGTTTTCCCCTTCCGCCGTCAGCATCATGCCGGCAGCCGTCGATTCCACATAACCCTGGGCACGCAAAAATTCGCTCTCGGCACGCACCTCGCGCTCCGTCATGCGCAGATGCTCCGCCAGCATCCGCCGGCCGACCGGCTGATCGATGCGAACGGCGCATAATACAGTATACCGCTTACGCGCATATGCAGGCAACTCCGGCACCAGGCGCACCAGCCCTTGCAGCGCCTCCATCAGGGATATCGACCGAGCCATGCCTGCACCCCCTTGCGGGACATTTTTCGCCGAGCAAGACAATTTCCGTCCCGCCCCCGTACAAAGAAAGGCGGCCGTCCGCCGCAATTCCTTGTCTGCGCACCCCAGCGGCAGCGGGATATCTCCCT
>JAQXFY010000130.1 GCA_029006015.1 bacterium | reverse complement strand
CGCATCGCCTGCGCCTGACCGCTCTTCGCCAGCGTCATCGTGATCGCCGCCGTCAGCGTCGTCTTCCCGTGGTCTACGTGACCAATCGTGCCAATGTTTACGTGCGGCTTCGTCCGCTCAAACTTTGCCTTCGCCATCGTGTCTTCTCCTCCTTAAAACATGCACCTTAAAGAGATCGTGCTTCCGCCCCTGGGCGGTAGCCCCACCCCGCATATGGTGCACTGCACGCCGCGGGAAGGAACTTTGGAGCGGGCGATGGGAATCGAACCCACATAACCAGCTTGGGAAGCTGGCACTCTACCACTGAGTTACGCCCGCACAATATGCAGAATATATGATAGCCAAGCAAAGCCCCTTTGTCAACCGCCTGTTGGGCATTTTTGCCAAAAAACATAAATTTTATTCTCCGCAGGCCCTTTTCATCGGTTTGCATGCCTGTAGAAATATGGTAGGATAAAGGGCCGGCATTGCAAACCGGCAAGGGGGAAAAGCATGGTAGCGGTTATTGATTACGGCGCGGGCAACCTGGCCAGCGTCGGTAATGCATTAAAGCATTTGGGGGCGCCCTATCGCCTGGTCTCCCAGCCGGGGGATCTATCGGGCGCCACGCGCATTATTTTACCGGGCGTCGGCGCTTTTGGGGATGCCGCGCACAAGCTGGCCCTGCACGGCATGGACAAAGCCTTAATTCACGCCGCGCACAGCGGCGTTCCGCTGCTTGGCATTTGCCTTGGCATGCAGCTGATGTTTGAGGACAGCCAGGAGTCCCCCGGCGTGCCCGGGCTGGGCCTGTTTGCCGGGCACATCGCAAAAATCCCCTCCGCCCCGGGGCTCAAAATCCCCCATATGGGCTGGAACACGCTGGATATCATCGGCCATCCGCCTGTCTACCGCGGCATCCCCCCGGGCAGCAGCGTGTATTTTGTGCATTCCTATCACGCCATACCCGATGATCCTGCCATTGTACTGGCCACCGCGGCCTATGACGGGCCGGTAACCGCCGCAGTGGGCCGGGGCAACATCATCGGCATGCAGTACCATCCCGAAAAAAGCGGCAAGGCGGGCCTGGCCATGCTTCAAAACTTTCTTTGCCTGGAGGCGTAGCCATGTTTCAAAAGCGCATCATCCCCTGTTTGGACGTCAAGGACGGCCGCGTTGTCAAAGGGGTGCAATTTGTTAATATTCGCGATGCCGGGGACCCGGTATCCGTTGCACGCGCCTATGATGCCGCCGGGGCGGACGAGTTGGTGCTGTTGGATATCACCGCCACACACGAAGGGCGTAAAACCATGCTGGAGCTGGTCCGCCGCGTGGCGCAGGAAGTATTCATTCCCTTTACGGTGGGCGGGGGCATTTCCACCGTCGATCAAATGCGCGAGGTTTTGCGCGCGGGGGCGGATAAAATCTCCCTGAATTCCGCCGCCATCCGCAACCCAGCGCTGATATCGGAAGCCGCCGAAATCTTTGGCAGCCAATGCGTGGTGGTCGCCATCGACGCCCGGCGCCGCCAAGGCGGCGGATGGGATGCCTATGTGCGCGGCGGACGGGAAAACACCGGGCTGGACGCCATCGAATGGGCGCGCCGGGCCATTTCCCTGGGCGCGGGCGAGCTGCTGGTGACCAGCATGGATTGCGACGGTACCCAGGCAGGATATGATCTTGAGCTGATGCGCACGCTTTCCTCCTTTGCGCCGGTGCCGCTTATCGCCTCCGGCGGGGCGGGCACGCTTGAGCATTTTGCCCAGGCTTTTGAAGCCGGAAGCGACGCCGTTCTGGCTGCCTCCCTTTTCCATGATGGCCTGATGACCATCGGGCAGCTGAAGGATTATCTGGCGGGGCGGGGCATCCCGGTAAGAAGGGCATAAGCCCTGACATCCGGGCGGGCAACATTCGGATGCGCTGCATGTATAAAACCAAAGGGCCGGCATTCTACCGGCCCTTTTCATTTTGTTTATTTAAACCCTGGGGAACCATCAGCGCGGGGTAATCACCTGCGCCATATCCTGCGCGCGCACGCACAGTTCCCCGGCTTTAAAGGCATGCGCCTGCGTCATAGCATTTTCCGTGCGGTTAAGGCAATCCAAAATCAGCTGGCCAAAGAAAGGGCAGCCTATCTTGCCCTCGACATGCTCGGCATGCTCGCCGGCCCCATCGGCCCAGAAAACATAATCGGTGCCATGCTCCGTGCCGATATTGGTATATTTCCTCAGCTCAATGTATCCCTTGGTGCCCAGGATAAAGGTGCGCCCATCCCCCCAGGTGGACAAACCGTCCGGCGTAAACCAATCCACACGGAAATAATTGGTTGCGCCGTTATCGGCCACCAGGGAAGCATCGCCAAAGTCATCCAGCTCCGGGGTATCGGGGTGGGCATAATTGGCCACGCGGCTGGCGGTGACGGTGGCATCCTGCGCGCCGGTATAATGCAAAAACTGTTCGATCTGATGGCTGCCGATATCGCACAAAATGCCGCCATAATGCGCCTTTTGATAAAACCAGGCCGGCCGGGTTTCGGGGCGCAGCCGGTGCGGCCCCATACCCATCACCTGGATGACCCTGCCGATGGCCCCGCCCTCGATCAACTGCCCGGCATAGATGCCCGCCTCCGAGTGCAGGCGCTCGCCGTAATACACCATGTATTTTTTGCCGGTTTTAGCCGCCATCGCCCGCGCGGCCTCCACCTGGGCCAGCTGCGTAAAGGGGGTTTTATCGGTAAAATAATCCTTGCCCGCCTCCATGGTGCGCAGGCCCACCTCGCACCTTTTATCCGGCACCGCCGCCGCGGCAACAAGGGATACCTGGTTATCTTCCAAAATTTCATCCAGCGAACGGGCCGGCCTGGCCTGGGGAAAGGCCTTTAAAAAAGCCTGCAGCTGGTTGGGATCCGGCTCGTATACGCTTTTCAGCACAGCGCCGGCCTGGATAAGGGCCTGGCACATGCTGAAGATATGCCCATGATCCAGATGGGCGGCGGAAAAAACAAATTCCCCGGGCGCCACCACAGGCCCAAGTATGCGTTCAGGCATGATATCATTCCTTTCTTTGCCCTTGTTTGATCTGCCCATATTTTACTGCACAAAGCCATGCCCGTCTATCCCCGGCCGTTTGCCGTGCGCCGCCCGGGCCCCTATCCCCCCTCCGCCCGGTATGGCGATAGGCACGGCAGCGCGGGCACCGCCGGCGCTTTTTGGCGGTTTGCCCGTTCCGCCCCCTCCGCCCACCGCTAAAAAAAGCCGCCCACACCCTTGACGCAGGCCGGGCGCATGCTATGATACCAATAAGCATGAAAGGGGAGATACACATGAAAACCCTCCGCACCCTGGTCAGCGGCCTGGGCCGCATCGGCTGGGATTACCATTTGCCCAATTTAAAGG
>JAQXFY010000129.1 GCA_029006015.1 bacterium | reverse complement strand
GGCTTTCCTGTGCGATGCCTTTGATGAGGAAACGCTGGAAAATGGCGATGTTCGCACCGTTTTGCGCCTGCATCCGGCGCTGGCCCCCTATACCTGCGCGGTGCTGCCGCTGCAAAAAAAGCTGGGGGACACCGCCCGCGCCCTGTGGCAGCGCCTGGCCGAAAAATTCAATGTCGATTACGACGAAACCGGTTCCATCGGCAAGCGCTATCGCCGGCAGGATGAAATCGGCACGCCTTATTGCGTAACGGTGGATTTTGATACCGTCGAGAACGGTAACGTCACCATCCGCGACCGCGACACCATGTCCCAGATCACCCTGCCCATGGAGGGCGTGGCCGCTTATCTGGAGGAAAAGCGCAAATTCTGATAAACAGCCCTTTCTACCAGGCAAAGCCATGCGGGGCGGCCAATAGCCGCCCCGCATGGCTTTGCTGCATCATGTACGATTTACTGCCGGTTAATGCTGCGGCATCCTGGCAAAAGCAAGTAACATTGGGCCATACAAGCGCGTTAAGAAGGCTCCTTCTGCAAAACTTCCACAGCAGCCTCCGTGGCCGGGCCAGCCTCTTTGGCTATGTTCTGTATGTATTTACATGCAGGGTAGTTGGAGCATCCCCAAAATTGGCCGCCTGCATTTTGCCCTTTTCTGGCCGTCCTTACAACCAGTTTTCCGCCGCAACGCGGGCAAACCCCAGGCCCTTTTTCCTGATTGCCGGCATTTGCGCCATCGTTGGATAAGGCGGCAGGAGCAGCTGTTTCCCCGGCGTGCTCCATCGCGGCCGGCGCAGCCTCCGCACTTGGCTGTTCCGCCGGACGGCGCGGCCGGGCTCACCCGTTTTTGTATGTTTGCAACATGCTGCGCTTTTAAGGCTTCATCCACCTGCGTATATGGATATAACTTGGCATAGATAGCATTTGCCTTTTCCTCGCTCACCACACAGCCCGGGGTACGCTGACAAATAGCCGATACCGCCTGCACAATATTCTGGCGGTTAATCACACAAACATCCTGGCTGTGCAATGTGACGTTTTTAAGCGTACACCGTTGGGAAAAAACAATAACCGAATGCATGGGAACATCTTCGCCGATCAGGCTTTTGAGCCATTTGATATGGGCCCTGTTTTGCATGATCGGGTTATAAAAGCATTCTTTATGGCTTCTTCCCCTGCCAGCGGGCAGCGCCTGCATCCACATGCGTTGATTTTCATTGCCAAATATCCAACCGCTATAATTTTTGCTTTCAAATACAAAAAGCCCTTTTGAACAGATTAAAAGCACATCGATCTCGGTGGTTTCGTTGTTCTCTTTGGGAACATAAACATTAGCCAGGAACTTGGCGCCCATTTGTTCCATATGGCGCAGGCTCGTATAAATTAAATATTCGCCATATTTGCCAACATCACGCCGCATGGCAAGATATGGATTGTGGGTTACCTGATAATATGTGCTCTTTTTATACCTTTCATTGGCAATAGCAGCCACGATTATCAAAAGCAGCAAAAGCGGCAGCATGCTTTTTAGCAATAGCAACAGCATCCCCATACAGCCCCCATCCCATCATGAAAAAGCCCAAAGCACATTTCTATTTTTCTCCGGCGGATTTTTAATTCTTTTTCATGATACCTCATCAGGTGCATGGATTGCAATACCGCACGTCAACTTTCTTTCCATGGATCAATGCAATCAGCATGAATTTTAAGGGCGTTTGTCAACATATCGATGCCGTTGTAAGCCAATTCCCCAGCCAGCCCAGCTGACAGCTTTTTACACAAGGGAGCCTTAGCTGCTTCCGCGCCGATATACAACACAAAAATCCTCCGTATGACCAGCGCATACGGAGGATTAACTGTTTTATGGACGCCCCGGCATCGGGCGCCCCGATTTGGTTTTTTCCATCAAAGAAAAGGGGTTAATCCAGCTTTTTGGTTTTGACATCGCTGACGATGCGCGCCACAATGTCCTCCAACGCCATGGCCCCCAGGTCGCCCTCTCCGCGGCGGGTGACGGCCACGGTGCCGTTTTCCGCTTCCCGGTCGCCGATAACCAGCATATAGGGCACACGCTCGCCCCGGGCCTCGCGGATTTTAAAGCCGATCTTTTCGTTGCGCAGATCGCAGCTGGTACGGATGCCTTCCGCGCGCAGGGCCGCCTCCACCTGGTGGGCCCATTCGTTGCCGCGCTCGGTAATGGTCATGATGCGCACCTGTTCGGGCGACAGCCATACCGGGAAAGCACCGGCATATTTTTCAACCAGCATGGCCAGCGTGCGCTCGTAGCAGCCGATGCTGGTGCGGTGGATGATGATGGGGTAGCGTTTGGTGCCATCGCGGTCGACATACGTCATGCCAAAGCGCTCCGCCAGCTGGAAATCGATCTGCACGGTAATCAGGGTATCCTCTTTACCGAAAACATTCTTGGTTTGGATATCCAGCTTGGGGCCGTAGAAGGCGGCCTCGCCCTCGGCCTCGGTATACTGAATGCCGATATGGTCCAGGATCTGGCGCATCAAATCCTGCGTGCGCTCCCATTCCTCCGGCGAGCCGATATATTTCTCCCGGTTATTGGGATCCCATTTGGAGAAGCGGTAGGTCAGCTGATCCTCCAGGCCGATGCTGTGCATCAAATACCCGATCAAATCCAGGATGGCCTTAAACTCGTCCTCCACCTGCTCCGGCAGGCAAGCCAGATGGCCCTCGGAAATGGTAAACTGCCGCAAACGGATCAACCCGTGCATTTCCCCGGAGGATTCATTGCGGAACAGCGTCGAAGTTTCGTTATACCGAAGCGGCAAATCGCGGTAGCTGCGCGTGCGCGTTAAATAGGCCTGGAACTGGAAGGGGCAGGTCATCGGGCGCAGGCCAAAGACATCCCCCTCCGCCTCCGGATCGCCCATGATGAACATGCTGTCCCGGTAATGATCCCAGTGGCCGGAGATTTTATATAAATCGCGCTTGGCCATATAGGGCGTTTTGGTCAGAAGAAACCCGCGTTTTTCCTCTTCATCCTCGACAAAGCGCTGCAAAATCTGAATGACGCGCGCGCCCTTGGGCAGCAAAATGGGCAGCCCCTGGCCGATCATATCCACCGTGGTAAACAGCTCCAACTCGCGCCCCAGGCGGTTATGATCGCGCTTTTTGGCTTCCTCCAGCGCCTTTAAATGGGCATCCAGATCGGCCTTTTTTTCAAAGGCCGTGCCATAAACGCGCTGAAGCATCTTGTTTTTCTCGTTGCCGCGCCAGTAAGCGCCGGCTACCTGCGTCAATTTAAAGCTTTTGACGCGGCCCGTCGAAAGGGCGTGCGGCCCGGCGCACAGATCGGTAAAATCGCCCTGCTGATAGAAGGAAATTTCCACATTCTCCGGCAGGTCCCGAATCAGCTCCACTTTGTAGTTTTCCCCCGCCGCTTCCATGCGGGCGATGGCCGCCTCTCGGCTTTCGGTAAAACGCACCAGGGGATAATCCGCCGCGATAATTTTGGCCATTTCGGCCTCGATATGCTCCAGGTCATCCGGGGTTAAAGGGCGCTCCAGATCAAAATCGTAATAAAAGCCGTCTTCAATCGCCGGGCCGATGGCCAGCTTGGCCCCGGGGAAAAGGTGCTTGACGGCCTGAGCCAGGATATGGGAGGCCGTATGGCGCAGCGCCCACTTGCCCTGCGGGCTGTCGAAGGTATGCAGCACCAGCTCGTCCCCTTCCTTCAACGGATGGGTCAGATCGCACTCCTTACCGTTTATCGTGGCGCACAGCGCTACCCGGGCCAGCCCCTGGGAAATGGCGCGCGCCGCATCCAGCGCAGTGGCGCCTTCCGGGACCTCGACGGGATTACCCTTGGCAAAAATGTTCATGACAATCAGCCTCCTTCAAACAAACTGAAATCCCTTACACCCTTTTGCCCTGCTATTTGGTGCCGGGGGATTTTTGGTTTTTATGCCTGTATCCAGGCTGCCGGCAGCGCCGATGGCCGCCAATCGCATGTTCAGGGCAAACAAAAAACCCTTGCGCAGCAATCTGCACAAGGGACGAGGCACCAAAGCCCGTGGTTCCACCCTATTTCCGGGCCAAAGCCCGCTTCATGGATTGGGGATAACGCGCCCGCGCCGTGCCTATCGTATGGATGGTGGTATCCTGCCCGGGGCCATCGGGGCGCTTGCAGCACGGTTTCCCGGCGCCCTTCTCTTTCATGGCCGTAGGGGAAGGCATGTCCTTCCTAGCAACGGTTTTCCATATTATAAAAATCCAGCTTTCCAATGTCAAGCCCAATCGGGTTAGCCAACGCTTTTTTCGCTGTTTCTCCCCTGTTTTGCACCCAATGTACCGGTATAAACTTGACATTCCTCCGGTTTTTCCTACAATAAATAGAACAGATGTTGAGGGGGTTTATCATGAGAACATTGATGCGCATGCTGCGGGATGCCAAAAAATACCGCTGGCTGCTGGCCATCACCGGGCTGTTGCTGCTGGCCATCACCGGGCTTAACCTGCTGATGCCCCAGTTTGTACAAGCCATGCTGCGCGTGGTGGAGGAAGCGCCGAAAAACGGCCTGACTACCATTGCCTGGCTGGCTGTTTTGCTTGCGGCATTATATGGGCTGCGCTTTTTATTTGCCTTTTTGCGGCATTATCTGGCGCACGTGGCCTCCTGGTCTTTCGTGCACGATATGCGCATGAAGGTATTTAACCATATCCAGTACATGTCCATGGATTTTTTCCAGAATGAGCAAACCGGCCGGCTGATGAGCCGTATCGTCAACGATACATCGGTTTGCGAAAACATACTGGCCCACGCCCTGCCCGATCTGTGCGCCAACATTCTGGTGTTTGTCGGGGCGGCCATCGTGCTTTTTTGCATCAATCCCATTCTGGCGTTGTTTACGCTTATCCCGGTTCCCTTTATTTTTCTGGTAACGGCGCAGTTTATCCGCAAACTGCATCCTTTGTACCGCACCATTCAGGAGGTACTGGCCCGCTTTTCCGCCCTGTTACAGGATGGGCTGAGCGGCATCCGCGAAATCCAGGTATTCGGCCAGCAGGAGCATGAAAGCCAAATGATAGGCCGCGTATCCAAGGAGCATGTTACCAAAAATATCCGCGGGCAAAAGCTGGGCGGTGTGCTGCACCCGCTGGTTGAATTGTGCATCTCCATGGGCACGGTTATTGTGGTGGGGCTGGGCGGCACGCTGGCGTTCAGGGGCACCATGGACAGTTCCGAAATCGTGGGGTTTATCCTGTACCTTAGCCTGTTCTATGCGCCTGCCGCCTCCTTTGCCGTCATTGGCGAGCAGCTTCAGCAGGGCCTGGCCGGTGCGGAGCGCGCCTATCACGTACTGGATATGAAGCCCACCGTTCAGGATGCCCCCGATGCGCGGGAGCTTACCTCCTGCCAGGGCGAGATTACATTCGATCACGTTTCCTTCGGCTACGATACCGACCAGGTGGTGCTCGATGACATCAGCTTTACCGTAAAGCCGGGCCAGATGCTGGCCCTTGTCGGGCCGACAGGCGTTGGCAAATCGACCATCGCCGGCCTGATCGCCCGGTTCTATGATCCCCGCCTGGGCAGCGTTAAAATCGACGGGGTGGATGTAAAGGAATACACGCTGTCCTCCCTGCGCCAACAGCTGTCCATCGTGCTGCAGGATGTCTTTTTGTTCAACGGCACCATCGCCGAAAACATTGCTTATGCCCGGCCCAACGCCACGCAGCAGCAAATTGAGGAGGCTGCGCGCATCGCCTGCATCGATTCGTATATCAAATCCCTGCCGGAGGGGTACAACACCCCCATCGGGGAACGCGGGTTTAAGCTGTCCGGCGGGCAGAAACAGCGCCTGTCCATTGCGCGTGCGGTGCTGCGCAATTCCCCCATTCTGATTTTTGACGAGGCTACTTCCGCCATCGATGTCGAAACCGAGGCCGAAATCCAACAGGCCCTGCAAACCTTAAGCGGCATGCGCACCATGGTGGTTATCGCCCATCGCCTGTCGACCATCCGCAATGCCGATCAAATCCTGGTGCTGTCCGAAAACGGCATTCTGGAGCGCGGCACCCATGACGAGCTCATCGCCAAAGGCGGCGAGTATGCCCGCATGGTCGGCATTCAGACCGCTTCTGTCCACTGACCGGGCAGCATGGCGCGCTGCGGGAATCGTAAGGGATAAACGCCTTCCATTCCCCTGCGCTCAGGGCGGTGCCGGAACCAAAGGTATATATTAAAACCGCCTGTAGGCGGTTGTTGCAAAGGCCGCAGGCGATATGCCCTGCGGCCTTTGTATAAACGATATAGCGCCATAAAAGCCTTCTGCAGGCTTATGCCCCAAGGGATACCACACCATCCAATCGAATATCATCATCCGGGCCGGCGCTGCAGCGCCGCATGCAAGCGCGCCCCATATTTCCCGCGCCGCTAGGGCAGCAGGCTATCCCCCAGGGCGTTATGGCGGGCATGGTTGCGCCCGGCCGCATGTTCGCGCGTGGCATAGCAATAGGTACATCCATTCAAGCAGGTATCATATGCGCCGATATCCACGCTGGGACAGCATCCGCACCCCTTCCGCTGGCCGGAATCCCGCCGGGCAGGGGCCTTGCCCCCCAGCCGTACAATCAGCCCGGCATCGATACAGCTGGCGCCGGCAACGCCAAACGGCGCCAGATCATAGGGTTCGCAGCAGGCAAATACCGAAAGCCCTTCTTCCCTGGCCAGCGCACAGAAACCGCGGCAGAGCGCCTCACGCTCCTCCGGCGTCGATTCGCGCAAGCCCAGCCCGCGGTTTTTGGCATATATATCCACAAAGCTGATGGTCACACGCCCCGTATGCGCACCAAGCCGGCCGAGCAGGCGGGCAAAACAATCCAGATGCCAGTCTACCGTCATCTCCTGCGTTAAAATGATGGGGTCATACCGCCACAGCACGCGTTCCTTCCCCATCGCGGCGCTGAGGCGCAAAAACAAATCGATACGCTCCTGCAGGGGGGCAAGGTTACGCTCCCACAGGCGCGAATAGGGATTAAGCGTATATTGCAGATAAAAAGGAAAGCCCATGCCCTCCAGCATCGGCAGGGCATCCGCCAACGCAGCCGGTTGTTTGGACCAGAAAACCATGCAATCGATCTTATCCGGTGCAAGGTCCACCCGGCGCACCTGGGCCGGGTTCATGGGGTTTCTGGTAACGGCAAACCCGGCCTGCAGGCGCCCCATCAGCCAGGGCATATAAAACCGGGGAATATCCGTTCTGCGGGATGCAGAGATCACCATGGCCGCTTCCCCCTTCCAGGTTGGGATATGCTGCAGGCGGTTATGGATAAAAGCCCCCATCCCCCGCAGCAAAAACAATGCTGCCGA
Organism: bacterium; assembly: GCA_029006015.1. Classification (GTDB taxonomy): domain Bacteria; phylum Bacillota; class Clostridia; order Christensenellales; family SUG1161; genus SUG1161. The sequence continues at coordinate 7,448 of JAQXFY010000129.1, read as the reverse complement.
CAGCTGCGGGCTGTTACCACACTTTTCCCTGCATCAGGCAGCGTGCGCGGAACACGCCGGGAATGGCGTTTATCCTGTCCACAATATGTTCATCCAATTTTTGATCCGTATCCACCACGGTATAGGCCAGCTTGCCGCGCACGCGGGTAACCAGGCCGGAGATGGCAATATGCTGCTCCGATAACGCCGCCGCAATATGGGCGACCAGGCTGGAAACATTGGGGTGCAGCACCGCAATGCGGCAAATAAAATTATCGCTTAATTCACAGCCCGGGAAATTAACGCTGTTTTTAATGGAGCCCGTTTTGATATAGGCTTTTAACTGTTTGGCGGCCATCATAGCACACATTTCGTCGGTTTCCGGCGTTTCCAATCCCAGGTGCGGCAAACAGATGATGCGCTGGTGCCCAATCAACGCTTCGTTGGGAAAATCGGTAATATAAAGGCTAAGCCGTTCCTGCTCCAGCGCTTCCAGCGCCGCCTTTTGATCGACCAGCTCTCCCCCTGTAAAGTTGATAAGCACCGCCCCAGGTTTTGTGGCTGCCAGTGCCTGTTGATCGATAATGCCGCGCGTTTTATCGTTTAGCGCAACATGCAGGGTTATATAATCGCTTTCCTGTAAAGCCTCGGGCATGGTCTGAACGCGTTTGACGCCCCTGGGCAGGCTTCCCGCCTGATCGTTTGATAAAAACGGATCGTACCCAACCACTTTCATCCCCAGGTTGAGTGCAGCGTTGGCTACCATCTGCCCCACCGTACCCAGCCCGATAACTCCCAGGCGCTTTCCCATAATTTCCGGCCCGACATACATTTTCCTGCCCTTATCCACTATCGCAGGAATCGCGCTGCCATGGTCCCGCATGGTTTGCAGCCAATTAATGCCCGCTATCACCTTGCGGCCGGATATCAGCAGCGCCATAAGCACCATTTCCTTGATGGCATTGGCGCCTGCCCCCGGCGTATTGAATACCACCACGCCTTTTGCGGAACACCGTTCAATTGGAATATGCGTTACGCCGGTTCCCACATTTCCGATAGCCACCAAATTAGCCGGCAATGCGATTTGATGCATGTTGGCATTTCGAACCAAAATACCTTCCGGCGATTGCGCATCGCGCGACAGCCAAAATTCCTCGATAGGCAGCTGTTCATAGACAACTTCCGGCAAATCATTGAGCATTCGGATCATATGGGCCATGTTACTCACTTCCCTCTGATATGCTTTCCTATATCGTATAAAACAGCGCAAGCATTTTGATCTGCCAGTCATTCATTGGGAAGCGTGCATACAGCAAGACTGGCCTTTTTCCCATGGCCAGTTCTACTTTTCATCCAGGTTTTCGCCTGTCACTTCCGGCAAAAGGGGAGGCACGGCCCTCTTGCCTGTTGCAGAGCTATATCGGTAAAGCCCGCCCGGATTCATGCATGCCATTTATCCTATGCCAACCCATAACCGGCCTACCGCACCATGGTACGATACCCATACCATGCGCGGTATGGGCATCTGCTTGTATTCATATCCTGTGTGTAAAATTATACCATGTATCCCCAACCGGAATCAAGGTTGCCGCATCAAACAGCCTAGGGAAACATAATCACCTGGCCCGGATAAATAACGGTGCTCTGCAGGCCGTTCACCTCCATAACATAGGCGATATAATCCCTGGCATCGCGCCTGCCGGGGCAATATGGCCGGGCCAGCTGCCACAGGGTATCGCCCGATTGAACGGTCACCTCCACCCCTTGGGCCTGCTGCCCGGCCCGCACGGTAACCGTCAACACCAGCAGGGAAACCAGCACAAATACCACAAATAAAAACATCCCAAACCGAACCGGAGAAATGACGCGCAGGCGCTTGATGCTTTTCATTGTATATCCCCCCAACAGCGAAAATAAGAACAAATGTTCTGTATCCCTATTTTATCCCAATTCAAATTTGTGTCAACCCCTTCGATGTACCCAAATTGGGACAGTTTTGCGCCTTTTAAAAAATCCTTCAAGCAGCGCTTCCGGTCCAACCCCGCCGCCGGAATGCCGGCCCGGCTTTCCGCTTTTGCCGCATGATGGCTTTTCCCCTCTTCCAAACCCGCGGCAATATGCTATACTGGTAGCAGGCACAATACCGAATGTAACGGGAGGGATCTTTATGTTTGCAACCCGGCCCAAAGGGTACATGCTAACCGGGGACAAGCGCGCCCTGGCCAATAACGTATCCATCACAGGCGCGCCCGAAGCGCTGGAGGGCATTCTGCGCAGCTGCCTATGCGGGCAAAGCAGCGCCGATGGCTATACACACATCCGCTTTGAAAGCGGCATTCCCGATGAAGTGCAGCAGCGCGCGGCCAAGGCTGCCCAGCGCCCCTTTGAAGACAGGGAGAACGGCTTTGTCATCGAAGCCACAGGCGATCAAATTGTTCTGTATACCCACTCGCAGGACGGCATGTTTTCCGCCGCCATGACGCTGGCGCACCGCGCCAGCGAGGGGAAGCTGGAAAACTGCCTGATTTGGGACTATCCCCTGGTTGGCGTGCGCGGGGTCAAGGTTTATATCCCCGACCGGGCGGACATTCCCTATTTTAAAAAGCTGATCGATATGATGGTGTATTTCCGCATGAACACGCTGATGTGGGAAATCGGCGGGGCGATGGAATACAAGCGCCACCCGGAAGTCAACGAAGGGTGGGAGGAATACTGCGCCAAAACAAAAGCTTATCCCGGCGGCACGGAAGCCATCCAGGATTTTCTGTATCCCTGGCGCAAAAATTCCATCCACAACGAAAATGGCGGCGGCAGTTACCTGACGCAGGATGAGATCAAGGAACTCATCACCTATATCCGTGCGCGCAATATCGAGATCATCCCCGAATGTCCCTCCACCAGCCATTGCGATTATATGTTAACCCGCCATCGCGATCTGGCCGAGCATCCGGAGGATGAGTATGCCGATACCTTCTGCACCTCCAACCCCGATTCCTACAAGCTGCTGTTTGATTTGCTGGACGAGGTGATCGAGGTTTTCCAGCCGCGCATCATCAACATCGGGCACGATGAATATTATTCCTTTGGCACCTGCCCGCGCTGCCGCCATCGCGATCCGGTGGATATTTTCACCCAGGATGTGCTGAAAATTTACAACTTCCTGAAAAGCCGCGGCGTCCGGACGATGTTCTGGTCCGACAAGATCATGAACGTCACCAACAGAACCGGGCATGGCGGGGCCAACAACCTGTCCTACAAGGCATGGAATCCGCAGGATGAATATTTCGGCATGATCCCGGCCACCTGGCCGGCCATCTACCGCCTGCCCAAGGATATCCTGTGCCTGAACTGGTATTGGGGCAACGGCGCCAAATTCGATAAACCTTACCGCGATAACGGCTACCAGGTTATCTTTGGCAACTTCGATGGCAGCTATATGCGGGGCTGGCGCGCACGCCTCAAGGATAATATCCTGGGCGGCATCGTGTCCAACTGGTCCTCCCCCAATGAGATCTACATGCAGCGCAACTGCGTGCTGTTTGAAATTGCCTATGATAACCAGCTGTACTGGGATGAAAAGGCCGACAGCAACCGCATGGAGGAGCTGTGCCAGAATGCCTTTGAAGCCCTGTTCACCTGGAAATATCGCGGTGTATCGCGCACGCCTTCCGGCAACGGCAAGGGCCGCTACATCCGCTTTTTGCACAATTCCAGCGCCGAAATTCCCTACCAGCTGCACTTTGATGGCGTCTACATCGATTGGGCCAAGTATAAGGTAGGCCAGTATGTGCTGACCTATGAGGATGGCACCAAGGCCCATCTGGATATCTTAAGCGGCCTGAACATCGGCTACCGCGATGAAATCTGGTATACGGTCAAGCCGGAGGATGCCGATGATATCTCCGTCAACCGCCGCCTGTGCGAATGCGCCAACACCACCATGCCCCAGCGCTTTGGCGGGGAAACCTATTATGAGTGGCTGGCCGAAAACCCGCATCCCGAAAAGGCCATTATCGATATTGCCTGCGTGCCGGTGGACAAGCTGGGCGATATCAAGCCCGAGATCCATGTTCAAAGCGCCACCATACTGGCGTAAAGTATCCATACCAGCGGGCAGGCATTTGGCATCCGGCAGCGCCAAATGCCTGCCCTTTTTATATGTTTTCCGGCAAAAGCCGTCCTGCCCCCCTGCCACGCAGGGGTATTGGCCAGGCCCTTTCCCCACGGGCAATAATGCCGCCTGGGGCTTTGGGGATAAAACCGGCCCGATCATTTACACGCCCCCATCTTTGGGAAAACAGGGCATGCCATATTTTTACATGGGATGCGCTTCATCCATTGCAAACGCAGGCAAAGCCATGCAAACAAACGGGCCTGCCACCCGGTTTCCATTGGCTGGATCCCAGGTGGCAGGCCCGTACAGATATCTGTTTTCCGCTATTTACTTGGCCGACGCACGGCTGCCCGGCTTATACAGCGGCTTGCCCTCGCGGCACAGCGGGCACTCCTCCGCCTCGAAGGAAGGCACATCCAGCTGCAGCAGCGCTTTAAGCGGCACATCGCCAAAGCTGACTTTGCCTCCGGAGCGATCGACCAGCACGCCTACGCCGACAGGCACGCCGCCCTGCGCGCGCACCAGGTCGATCACCTCCTGCACGGAGCCGCCCGTGGTAATGACATCTTCCGTCACCAGCACGCGGGTTCCCGGTTCTATCGCAAAGCCGCGGCGCAACGTCATCTTGCCATTTTCCCGCTCCGCAAAAAAGTTGGGCACCCCAAGCTGGCGCGCGGTTTCGTAGGCGATCAGGATGGCCCCCATCGCCGGGCCGATAACCAGCTGCACATCGTCCCCTTCAAACAGGGCAGCCAGCTCCCGGCACAGCTTCTCGCTGTCCTTGGGCTGGATAAACAGCTTGGCGCACTGCACATAGCGCGCCGCATGGCGGCCGCTTGTCAGCTGGAAATGCCCCTCCAGCACGGCCTGATTGTCCTTAAGTACCTGTAACACTTCTTCCTTGGTCATCATGGCATAAACCCTCCCTTAAATTGTTTGCCAAAGCCCGGCACGCACGATGCGCCCAGGCGCCTTTTCGTTTTGCCCCTATCGCCTTTGGGGCTTCCCCGCCCGCAGGGCCGCCGCGGCTGCCGGCACTGGTGTGCCGCCTGTTTCCCGCACTTTGCCCTGTGTCTGCCGGGCACGCAGCCTATCAAATGCCGGTTTGCAGCGCCCCGCGCAGCTGGGCGATATCCGCAATATCATACTGCTTCAAATAAGCGGCTATTTCATCGGCAATGCGGGGGCACGCCCATGGATCGACCAGCGAGGCGGTGCCCACCTGCACCGCGGTGGCACCGGCCAGGATAAAGGCAATGGCATCCTCCCCCGTGGTGATGCCGCCCATACCAACAACGGGTATTTTTACGCTTTGGCAGGTTTCCCACACCATGCGCAGGGCCACCGGCATAACCGCCGGGCCTGACAGGCCGCCCGTCACGTTGGCTAAAATGGGCCGCCGGGTGTGTACATCAATAGCCATGCCCGTCAGCGTATTAATAAGCGATACCGCATCCGCCCCGGCCTGCTCAGCCGCCCTGGCGCACGCGGCAATGGAGGCGGTATTGGGCGTCAATTTTACCATCAGCGGCTTATGGGGCAGGCGCGCACGCACCTTTTGCGTAATTTCCCGCACGCTGTCGGGCATAACGCCAAAGGCCACCCCGCCCTCGCGCACGTTGGGGCAGGAGATGTTCATCTCCACCATGTCGATATCCGCCTCATCCATGCGCTCGGCCAGCTGGCAGTAATCCTCCGGCGTTCTTCCGGCAATGTTGGCAATCAGCGCCACATCCTTGCCCTTTAATTTGGGCAGTTCTTCCTCAAGGAAGGCATCCACCCCCGGGTTTTGCAGCCCAACGGCATTGAGCATGCCGGAAGGCGTTTCCGCAATACGGGGCACAGGGTTACCCGTGCGCACATCCGTGGTCACCGCCTTAAGGGCGATGCCCCCCAGCTTATCCAGCCCGTACAGCGCATCCAGTTCCAGCCCAAAGCCCGCGGTTCCGCTGGCCGCAATAACAGGGTTTTTAAGGCTGATCCCGCACAGATCAACTTGCATGGGGTTCATGCCCATTTCACCTCCTGCAAAGGGAATACCGGCCCATCCGCGCAGGCCCGCAGCGTTTGAACACGCCCGTCGTGCTCCACCTTACAGGCGCACACCCGGCACACGCCATATCCGCAGCCCATGCGCTCCTCCAGCGAAGCCTGGGCGTACAGCCCCGGCGCCTGGGCCATCACCGTCTGCTGCAGCGCTTCAAGCATTCTGGGCGGCCCGCAGGTAAACAGCGCATCCGGCCTGCTGTTTTCCAGCGCACGGGATACCGCCTGATGGACATACCCTTTTTCGCCCAGCGTACCATCATCGCTTATCAGGTGCAGGGAAACACCCAGCGCCGTAAGTTTTTCTATATCATAGGCGTACGCAGCGCTGCGGAAACCCAGGAAGGCCTCCACCTGCATTCCCCTTTGCCGGGCTTGCCTGGCGCACAGGTATAAGGGCGCCACGCCGACGCCGCCGCCTGCCAGCCACAGGCTTTTCGCCCCCTCCGGCAGCGAATATCCCCGGCCCAGCGGCCACAGCACGCCGGTTTCATCCCCCGGCTTCATGGCGCACAGCGCACGGGTACCCTCTCCCTTTTGCTGGATAATCAGCTCCAGCACATGGGTGTTTTCATCCCAATCCGATATACTGATGGGCCGGCGCAAAAAAGCCTTGGGGCTGGGCGAGGCGATCTGCACAAATTGCCCCGGGCCAACCGGCATATCCGGTTCATCCATGCGCAGGCGCAGCCGGAAAATTCCCCGGGAAATTTCCTCTGCCGACAGCACGCATGCACGGGTTTCCTTCATTAGCCCACCTGCTTTCCCTGCCCCACAGCTGCCCGCAGCGCCTGGCGCATGGCCAGTGCCTCCTGCTTGGCCGCAGCGGCAAAATCCTCCGTTCCGGCTTTTTTCCAGGCCGTCAGCAAACTGCGGGAGGCATTGACGATGGCCCCGCCGCCCTTTTCATCAAAGCAGCCTGCCAGATCCTGCGCCGTAGCGCCCTGCGCGCCGTAGCCCGGCACCAGGAAAAAGACGCCCGGCAGCATCCTGCGAAGCACCGCGCCCTGTTTGGGCCAGGTGGCGCCCACCACCGCGCCAACGGCGGCATATCCATGCTGCCCCATGGTGCCCTTTCCCCAATCGCTTACCATCCGGCCCACCTGTTCATATAAAGGCGCGCCCTCCAGCTCTTTATCCTGAAGCTCCCCGGACGAGGGGTTGGAGGTTTTGACCAGCACAAAGATCCCCTTATCGAACTGGGCGCAGTGCTTCAAAAGCGGAGAAATGCCGTCAGTGCCCAGGTAGCCGTTTACGGTCAGGCAGTCGCCGCCGAAGGGAGCGTATACCTGATCTCCGATGGTTACCT
>JAQXFY010000128.1 GCA_029006015.1 bacterium | reverse complement strand
AGCGTCATGGCGGATGAACCCCTTTCAACACTTCACGTGATATATACCTTATTTTACCATCGATGCTGCCGCCTTGCAACCAATGGGCGGCGGAAGCGCGGCAAAAGGCCGTGGAATAATGGGCCTGAGGGCAGCGGATGGCCCCATCAGAAGCGCTGCCCCGGCCCCGCGCTTTGCGAATCGGGGCGGGGGTTATGCTTTCGGGAGGCTTTGCCGGCAAGCCTGCCCCCGCCGGAAATATCCGGCCGAAAAAACGGCACCCAATAGCCGGCGGAGGCCGCCCGATAATCGGGCGCTGGGCAGCCCATCGTTTATTGGAAAAAAGATGCCCCCGCCGCCAAAAGGCAGGCGGATTTCGGGGCAGGGCCGCTACACATTTGGCATGCGCAACGGTATAATGAACATGCAAATACATAGGGGAATGAAGGCTGGTGCCGGGCAGCATGCAGCAAGAAACCCCTTTATACCGGCCGGGCGTTTGCGGCGCATATGCCCGGAAGTAAACGGGGGCTGCCTGCCGCCCCTATGGTTAAAGGCGGTGGCGTTGCCGGGGCGGCCGTGGATGTGCGCGGGGCATGGCCTGGCACGGCCCCATGGCAGGGTTTTGGGGGCCCATTGCCAACCGGGCCGGCAAATGGATGCCGCCGGCGCAGGAAAATGAAATCAGGTGCTTTGATGCTGCCAAATGGCGCAAATAAGGGAGGAGACTGCAACCATGAAACGTTCCCAGGTAAACCAAATTTTAAGAGAGACCCTTGCCTTTTTAAAGGAGATGAAGGTTTCCCTTCCCCCTTTTGCCTATTGGACGCCCGAACAATGGCGCGCTACCGGGCACGAGGCCGATGAGATCCGCGATAACCTGCTGGGGTGGGATATTACCGATTACGGGCATGGCGATTATGAGCGCATCGGCCTGTTCTTGTTTACCCTGCGCAACGGCAACGCCAAGGATAGCCGCTACCCCAAACCGTATGCCGAAAAATTGCTGATCTCCCGCCCGGGGCAGCTAAGCCCCATCCATTTTCACTGGCATAAAATGGAGGATATCATCAACCGCGGCGGCGGCAATCTGATGGTGCAGGTATGGAATGCCGCGCCCGATGAAACGCTGGCGGATACGCCGGTTACCGTTACGCTGGATGGCTGCGTATCCACGGTGCCCGCGGGCACGGTTTTGCGCCTGGTGCCCGGGCAAAGCATTACGCTTCCGCCCTATCAGTACCATGCCTTTTGGGGGGAGCCGGGCCATGGCACCGTGCTGATTGGCGAGGTCAGCATGGTCAATGATGATAAAGCCGATAACCGCTTTTTAGAGCCCCAGGGCCGCTATCCCGCCATTGAGGAAGATGAGGCGCCGCTGTACTTGATGTGCAACGAATATCCGCCCGCCATGGAGGGGGAAAAGTGAAGCTGCTTGTCTTTGGCGAGGTACTGTGGGATATTTTTCCCTCTGGCCGCACCTTTGGCGGCGCCCCGGCCAATTTTGCGGCGCATGCCGCGCGGCTGGGCGCGCAGGTGATGCTGGTTTCCGCCGTTGGGCAGGATGCGCTGGGGCAGCAATCGCTTGCGGCGCTGCAGCATATGGGCCTGGATACCGGCGCCATTGCGTGTGTTTCCCAACCCACGGGGGTATGCCGGGTACAGCTGGATGCTGCCGGGCAGCCCACCTATCAGCTGGTGGAAAACGTGGCCTATGATGCCATCCCGCTGCCGCAAAAAGTGCTGGGGCAGCACTTTGATGCGCTGTACATGGGCACGCTGGCCCAGCGCAGGGATCTCTCGCGCCGCACGCTGGCGCATTTGCTGGAGCGCGGGGTATACAACGAAGTGTTTTTTGATATCAACATCCGCCAGGGCTATTATACCCGGCAGGTGCTGGAGGCGGGCCTTCAACACGCTACCATTATCAAGGCAAGCCGGGAAGAATACGGGGTGTTTGAGGCGCTGGGGATTGTACCGCCCCTGGAAGGGGATAAGGGGGGCATCCCTTATGCCATCGCCCTGTGCCGGGCGCTGTGCGCGCGCTATCCCCTGCGGCAGGTGCTCATTACCCGGGATTGTCAAAGTGCGCTTTTATACCGCGCCGGCGATCAGCAGGTGTGGCAATCGCCCAAACCCGGCAATCGCGTGGTATCCACCGTCGGCGCGGGGGACAGCTTTTCCGCCGCCTTTTTAACCGCCCATTTATCCGGCCTGGCGCCGCAGCAATGCCTGGAGCATGCCTGTATGCTGGCCGATTATGTGGTGGGCCATATGGGCGCGGTGCCCGATTATACCCCACAACTGGCCCGGGCGCTGGCAGGGGGTTAAAGGGTGCCCTGGATATCCGGGGCAATCTCCAGGCCCATCTGGCTTTGCACCATGGCAAAATAGCGGCCGCGCAGCGCCATCAGCTGGGCGTGGTTGCCCTGCTCTAAAATCTGCCCTTCCCCGATGACCAGGATGCGGTCGGCATCGCGGATGGTGGACAGGCGGTGGGCAATCAAAAAGCTGGTGTGGCTTTTCATCAGGTTGAGCAATGCGCGCTGGATATCCTTTTCGGTTTTTGTATCGACGGAACTGGTTGCCTCATCCAAAATCAGGATGGGGCAATCGCATAATACCGCCCGGGCGATGGCCAGCAGCTGGCGTTGGCCCTGGCTGAGGGTATCCGTGCTGCCCGAAACCGGCGTTTGGTAGCCCTGGGGCAGGCGGGAGATAAAATCGTGCGCATGGGCCAGCTTGGCGGCCTGCACCACCTGGCTGTCGCTGGCATCGGGCCGGGAATAGCGGATGTTGTCCATGATGGTGCCGGTAAACAGGCAGGTATCCTGCAGCACCACCGAAAAACAGTTGCGCAGGCTGTCGCGCCGGATATGGCCAATATCCACGCCGTCTATTTGGATGCTGCCGCTGTCGGCATCGTAAAAACGCGTCAGCAGGTTGACGACCGTGGTCTTGCCGGCGCCGGTCTCGCCCACCAGCGCAATGGTTTCCCCGGCGTTTACATGAAAGGAAATATGGGACAGCACCGGTTTGCCCGGGGTATAGCAAAAGCAGACATCCTCAAAGGTCACCTCGCCGCGGGGGTGCTCCAGCGCGATGGCTTGCGGGGCGTCGGGAGATTCCTCCTGCTGATCCAGAATTTCAAATACACGCTCCGCACCGGCCAGCGCCGCCTGGATGGTGTTAAACATGCTGGCCACGGAATTAAGGGGATGGGCAAACTGCTTGGAATAGCTTAAAAAGCTGATAACCGTGCCCACCGCCAGATCGCCCCGGGCCGAAAGAGCGCCGCCGCAGATGGCTACCAGGGTAAAAATAAAGTTGTTAATGACATTCATCAGCGGCATCATATAGCCCGACCAGGTCTGCGCGCGGTAACTGCTTTGATACAGCTGCTCGTTTAAAACGGAAAAGTTGGATACAACTTCCTGCTGCCGGCCAAAGGCTTTTACCATTTTAAGGCCCAGTATGTTTTCCTCGATGATGCCGTTTAACCCGCCCAGCGCGCGCTGCTGGGCCAGAAAGTAGGCACGGCTGCGCCGGGCGATAAGGCGGGTCAGCCCCGCCACCAGCGGCACGCATAAAAGCACGATGGCCGTCAGCGGCAGGTTTAAGGTTACCATAACCGTCAGCGAGCCGATGATGGTCAGCAGGCTGGAGACCAGCTGCGTGGTGGCCTGGGCGATGGTGGAGGAGATGTTGTCCACATCGTTGGTCAGCCGGCTCATGGTATCGCCATGGGGGCGGGTATCAAAAAAGGATAGGGGCAGGCGCTGCATTTTTTTGAAAAATTCCTTGCGCAGCACAAACACCAGGCGCTGGGATACCCGAAGCATCATCACCCCGCTTAAGGTGGAAATGCCCCAGTTGGTTATATGCAGCGCGCCCAGGGCAATGAGCAGCCATCCCAAGATAGAGGTATCCACCAGGTGGTGTTGGATATCAAAGGCGTTAAAGGTTTGGCCCACCAGATAGGGCACGGCCACCGCGATGGCAGAGGACAGCGCCGTCAGCGCCATGGCCCCCATAATGGTTTTGCCCCAGCGCATGTAAATGCCCAGGATGCGCCGCAGCGTTCCTTTGGCGTTTTTGGGCTTGGCCCCGGGCGCAAAGCGGGCGGGCCCGCCGCCGCCACCCGCGCGCTGAAAGGTGGGCATCTGGGGCTGGGGGGATTGAGCTTGTGCCATGGGCTACGCCTCCTTTGCGCTTTCCAGCTGGGAATGATAGATATCCCGGTACATCTGGCAGCTTTGCATTAATTGTTCATGCGTGCCAAAGCCGACGCACCGGCCTTCGTCCATAACCAGGATGCGGTCGCAAAACATGGCGCTTGTGCAGCGCTGGGTAATCAGCAGCGTGCTGCGCCGCTGCGGGGGGGACAGCAGCCGGGCGCGCACACGCGCCTCGGTCACGGCATCCAGCGCGCTGGTGGCGTCATCCAAAATCAGCACCGGTGCGTCTTTAACAAGCCCCCGTGCGATGGACAGGCGCTGCTTTTGCCCGCCGGACAGGTTGACCCCGCCGCTGCCCAGGGCGCTGTCCAGGCCGCCGGGCATATGGCTTACAAAGCCTGCCTGCGCGCGCGACAGCGCATCCTCCATCTCCTGCGGCGTGGCGGAGGGTTTTCCCCATTTCAGGTTATCGGCCACGCTGCCCGAAAACAACATGGCCTTTTGCGGCACCAGCGCGATCTGGCTGCGCAAATGGGCGACATCATATTGGCGGATATCCAGCCCATCGATCAGGATGCGGCCGGAGGTAACATCATAAAAACGCAGCAGCAGCCAGGCCAGCGTCGATTTGCCGCTGCCCGTTGGGCCGATGAGCGCCAGGCTTTGGCCGGGCTGCCAGGTAAAGCTGACATGCTCGATGGCCGGCACGCCGCTGCCGCCGGGGTATGCAAAGGTGACATCCTCAAACACGATGGCGCCGGACAGGGGGGCGCGGACGCCCTGGGGGGCAAAATCCTCCCCGCAATCTAAAATTTGCCGGATGCGCGCGGTGGAGGCTTTGGTGCGCACAAAGGTGTTGAATACATTGGTAATGATTAAAAGCGAGCTTAAAATCTGCGCCATGTAAATGGTAAAGGCAGAGATATCGCCCGCCCCGGCCAGCCCGGCCGGAAACAGGCGGCTGCCCAGCAGGATGACGGCGGCGGTTCCCAGGCCGACGGTCAGCGTCAGCAGGGGCGAGATGTAGGTGATGATGATCTGGGAGGCCACGCCGCGGGTATACAGCTGCTGGTTGGCCTTTTCAAAACGCTTGGTCTCCTGCCCGTAGGTGCCAAAGGCCTTGACCAGGCGCACGCCGATTAAATATTCCTGCACCACGGAATTGACGCGGTCCATGGCCTGCTGCAGCTTGGCAAAACGGGGGTAGCTTAGCTTCATGCTTATCATAATCAGCCCCGCCACCACCGCCACCACGGTATAGACGATCAGGCTGAGCCTGAAATTAAGCAGGGTGGACAGTACAATGCTGCCGATGCAGGTGATGGGCGCTTTTAAAAAGATGCGCATGATGCCGTTTATAAACAGCACAACCTGGTTGGTATCGTTTGTCATGCGCGTAATGAGGGAGCCGCTTTCGATTTGATCGACGCTGCCCTCCGAAAACCGCATGATCTTACGGAAGAGATCCAACCTCAGATCGGCCCCTACGCGCTGGGATACCCGGCTGGCCAGAATGTTGCGCGCGATGGCAAAATCCGCGCCGGCAGCCGTTATCCCCAGCATCAGCGCGCCCCAAAACAGCACGCGGCCCATGTCGCCGCCCTCGATGCCTTCATCGATGATGCGGGCCATCAGGGTGGGGCCCATCAGATCGCATAGCGCTTCCATCGCCACGCACGCCATGGCGATAAAAAAAGGAATCTTGTATTTTTTATAATAAGGCTTATAAATGCCCATCGTGCCATCCCCTTATCCCCCAGGGCGCCGCTGCCCTTTTAAAAATCGCTTCCATTATAACATGGCATGGGCACAAAAGGCTGCGCGGGCCGGCAAATATTGTGGCCCGGAGGGCGGCACCGGCATGGCGGGGGCAAAACATGCCTGCGGCCAAATGGCCCTGTTAGGCAGGCGATGGCGGGACAGCCTTTTTTGAGGGCAGCTTAACAGCGTGCAGCCCCAGGCGCTGCGCCTTTATGCCCGCTTGATGGTGGGGCGGGCTTGCGATAAAATGCCGGTATGGTGTTGGCTGTTTTGTGGGGAAGGGCAACGCCGCCCAACCTGCACGGCAACATGCAGCCTGCACCGGGCCGAGCGCTGTGCATTATATATGGTAGCAATCCGGCTGAGTAACATGCCAAAGAAACGGGGGAACACCATGCTGATTGCCGATCTGCATATCCATTCGCGCTATTCCCGCGCCACCAGCCGGGAGCTGGTGCCCCAAAGTCTGGATTGGTTTGTCCGGCGCAAGGGGATCGGGCTTATCGGCACCGGGGACTTTACGCACGCCGCCTGGCGGCAGGAGCTTGCCCAGGCCCTGCGCCCGGCGGAGGATGGCCTATATACGCTGGCACAACAAGAAAAGATGCCCGGCGCGTTGGATGGGCCGGCCCCGCGGTTTGTCATCAGCGGGGAAATCAGCTCCATCTACAAAAAGAACGGCAAAACCCGTAAGATACATAACCTTATCCTGCTGCCCAGCCTGGAGGCGGCGGAAAAAATATCCAGAAAACTCGAGGGCCTGGGCGCCAACCTGCATTCCGATGGCCGCCCCATCCTGGGGCTGGACAGCCGCACCCTGCTGGAATTGACGTTGGATGCCTGCCCGCAGGCTATCTTTATTCCCGCACATATCTGGACGCCGCATTTTTCCCTTTTCGGCGCTTACTCGGGCTTTGATACCATCGAAGAATGCTTTGAGGATTTAACCCCCTGCATCCATGCGCTGGAAACCGGCCTGTCCTCCGATCCGCCCATGAACGGCCGGCTGTCCGCGCTGGATGGGTATCTTTTGGTTTCCAATTCCGATGCCCACTCGCCCGACCGCCTGGGGCGGGAGGGCAATCTTTTGCAGATCGAGCTAAGCTTTGACGGCCTGGCCCGCGCGTTGGACGGCCGCGATCCGCATGGCCTGGCGGGCACGCTGGAATTTTTTCCGGAGGAAGGCAAATACCACTTTGATGGCCACCGCGCCTGCAAGGTATGCCTGTCGCCGGAGCAGACGCGCGCCCTGGGCGGGGTGTGCCCGGTATGCGGCAAGCGCATCACCGTGGGCGTTTTGCACCGTGTGGAGCAGCTGGCCGACCGGCCGGAGGGCGCCGGCCCGGCGCAGCCCCGCACCTTTGAAAGCCTGGTGCCGCTGGCGGAGGTTATCGCCGCTTCCACGGGGCATTCCCCCGTCAGCGCAAAGGGCCGCGCGCTGCTGGAGGGCATGCTCCAGGCCCTGGGGCCGGAGTTTGCCATTTTGCGCATCCTTCCGTTGGAGGATATTGCCCGCCAGGCCGGGCCGCTGGTGGCCGAGGGCATCCGCCGTCTGCGGTGCGGACAGGTGGAGCGCGTACCGGGCTATGATGGGGAGTATGGCCGCGTGCAGCTGCTATCTGCCCAGGAACGCGCGCTGATTTCCGGCCAGATCAGCCTTTTTGGCGAGGAAAGCCATCCAACCCCCTGCACCGGCTGCCGGGTGACACCGCCAAACATGCAGGATGGGCGCCAAGCCCCAGCTCGGGCCATGGACAAGGCCCCGGCACCGGCAGGCCTGGCGCAGGATCAATTGCAGGCAGCGGGGGCGATGGAGGGGGCCATCGCCGTTATCGCCGGGCCGGGAACGGGCAAAACCCGCACGCTGGTCGAGCGCATCGCGCGCCTGATCGAAAGCGGCGCGCCGCCGCAGGGCATTACCGCCGTTACCTTTACCAACAAGGCTGCCCGCGAAATGCGGGAGCGCCTCAGGGTGCGCCTGGCAAACGGGGATGCGCTGGAGGCGATGACCATCGGCACCTTCCATGCCATCTGCCTTCAAAAACTGTCCGCCGCAGGGCGGCTGCCCGCGCTGGCCAGCCAGGAGGATACGCTGGCCATTTTAACGGATATTGTAAAGCAGCGCGGCATCCAGGCTGCGCCCAGGGAGGTGGCCCGCCGCATCTCCCTGCAAAAATGCGGGGGGCAGGGCGAGGTGCCCGATGGCATCCTGCAGGCGTACCGCGCCGCGCTGGACGGCCTTGGCGCCATGGATTATGACGATATCCTGCTGCGCGCGCTGGACATGCCGCCCGAGGCCCCCGGCGGCGTGCTTCATTTGCTGGTGGACGAGTTTCAGGATGTCAACCCCGTGCAATATGCCCTTGTCCGCCGCTGGGGGGAGGGAGCCAAAAGTTTATTTGTCATTGGTGATCCCGATCAGGCCATCTACGGCTTTCGGGGTTCGGATGCGGCGTGCTTTACCCGCTTTTTTGCAGATTATCCCATGGCCCGGCGCATCACCTTGGCCGGGCATTACCGCTGCACGCCCCAGGTGCTGGGGTGCGCATTGTCGGTTATCGGGCAGGATGGCTTGCCGCGCGCCCTTCGCGCCGTGCGCCCGGATGGCGCGCGCGTGCAGGTGGTGCGCGGGGATGGCGGCTTTTCGGAAGCGCTTTTTGTCGTTAAGGAAATCGGCCGCCTGGTGGGCGGTATCGACATGCTGTCCGCCGATGGGGAGGGCGCGCTGGGCTTTAACGATATCGCGGTGTTGTACCGCACCCACCACCAGGCGGAGCTGCTGGAGCATTGCCTTGGGCAGGAGGGTATTCCCTACCGCGTTGCCGGGCGGGAGGATTTTTTGATGAATGCCGATATCCGCGGCGCGTTGGCCTGGCTGGCTTTTGCTGCCGATCCCTGCAATCTGCTGGCGTTGCGCGGGCTGCTGGGCTATTTGGGCCTGCCGGGGGAGATGGTCATGCGTTATGCCGCGCAGCCGGGGCGCGGAGGGGCCGCGCTGCTGGATATCGCCGGGGATATGGGCGCCGGAGGGGCCGCGCGGGAACAGCTGGCCCAGCTGATGGCGGGTAAAATTTCCAAAAAGCCGGTTAAGGCGCTGGAATATTGGATAAACGCAAACCATTTGCAGGGAAACCAGGCGCTGGAGCGCCTGTGCGGCTTGGCGGTATATGCCGGCGATGTGCCCGGCTTTTTGCGTACCCTGTCCCTGGGCGGGGAAGGGGACTTGATGCGCAGTTCTACCCGGCGGGTGGCCGCGGACGCCGTGACGTTGATGACGCTGCACGCCGCCAAGGGCTTGGAATTTCCCGTTGCCTTTTTGATCGGCCTGCGCGATGGGCTGGTTCCCTTCCGCCGGGAGGGCGTTCCCTGTGATGAGGCGGAGGAACGCCGATTGTGTTATGTGGGCATGACCCGCGCGCGGGAGCGGCTGTACCTGCTAACCGCGCCGGAGGTTTCGCCATTTTTAAACAACCTGCCGGCCGGGGATATTGAGTATGCCCGCACGCTGCCAGCTAAGCCCTATGACGGCCGGCAATTAAGTTTGTTGTAGGCGCATCGCACCCGAAAAAGTCGAAATGGCCGGGCCGGCCGGCAAGGCAGAACATGTATCTTTTTATATCTGGAGACGATGCCCCGGGGCGGCGCAGCCTGCCGTGGCCGTTGCCTTGCCTGCCCCAAACCGGGAAAATGTATCTGCAATGGGCGTTTGGCTGCCTGGTGCGGCTAAGCGCTTTTTGTGCCGCACCGGGCGGTGGGATTTTGCGCAAGAAGGAAGGCGGAAAGACCGGGCGGCCCCGGACATGGGTTCAAACAGCGGCAGCCGGGCGGGGAGCCCCCTTTTCCCTGCAGCCAAACCCCATGGAGGGCAAGCCTTTTTATCGCAGGTGGGCAGCTTGGCCTTGCAAAGTGCGGCCGGGCAGGCTATCATGGCAGCAGAAATAAAAAGGGAGGCGTTTTTATGCCCCATGCTATTCCCAAAGAATATGATGCCCTGGTTGCCCGCTACCTGCCCTTGCCCGCACATCCCCGCCTGTTTGCCACGCGGGATATGCTTGCCACGCTGCGGGCGCGCTTTGAACACCCCGATCTAAAGCCCTTTGCCGACAGGCTGGTGGAAGCCAGCCAGCAGGAGCCTTCCATCGCCGGGGCGGAGGCCTGTGCCTACCTGTACCTGTTATATGGCGATGCCGCCCAGGCTCGCGCCGCGCATGATAAGGCCATGGCGCTGGCTACCGCGCCGTTTGATCCCCAAAAGCAGGATGTTTCCCGCGATATCGGCCGCAATATCCTGGGCCTGGCCATGGTGTATGACTGGTGCTATGATTTTTTTACCGGCGAGGAGCGGCACTACCTGATCGGGCGGATGAAGCAATATGCCGCCGCCATGGAATGCGGCTATCCACCGGAAAACCAGGGCGCGGTAACCGGGCATTCGGGCGAGGCCATGCTGCTGCGCGATCTGCTGGGCGCGGGCATTGCCGTTTTTGACGAGGATGAGGAGATCTACCGTTTGACGCTGGGCCGCATTTTAAAGGATTTTGTGCCGGCGCGCGATTTTCTCTACCGCGCAGGGCGCCATTACCAGGGAAATGATTATGGCAACTACCGCTTTACGTTTGATTTGTTCCTGGTATGGATTTTGCAGCGCATGGGCTTTGAAAGCCCCTTTGCCAGCATGCAGGATGTATCGCGGGTGGGTTATCAGTTTTTATATGCGCGCAGGCCGGATGGCCAGCTGATGCGCTATGGGGATATTTATTCTTCCAACAAACGCAAATTTGGCGAATACTGGCCGGTATCGGGTTTGGCGGAGATGGCGCTTTTTGGCGATGCGCATTTTAATGGCGAGTTTTTCCTGCAAGCGCAGGACCGTATGCCGGGCCGGGCGGAGGTTATCTTTCCGCTTTTGTTTGTCGATCCCGATGCGCCGCGCAGCGATTGCGCCGATTTGCCGCTGACGGTGATGTACCATTTCCCCACCTCCGGCATGGTGGCGCGCACGGGGTGGGACAGCGGGATCAACCCGGATTCCCGGGTGGCCGTCTGCACGGTGGATATGCCGGAATACAAAACCAACAACCACCAGCACCTGGATGCCGGCGCGTTTTCGCTGTATTACAAAGGCGGCCTTGCCATCGACAGCGGCCTGTACGAGGGGCGCGATACCCATTACGGCACGGCGCATGATATCAACTACAACAAGCGCACCATCGCCCATAACTGCCTGACGGTGTACGATCCCGATGAAAAATTTACCATCTACGACAGGGCGACCCAAAACGATGGCGGCCAGTTTCCGCCGTATCATTCCTATGAGGTGCGCGATAAAGAGCAGCTGTTGTCCCAGCCGCAGCAGGCCGGCGTGCTGTGCCGGGCAACCCTGCCCCATGCCCGTGCGCCGCGCTTTAGCCTGATCTGGGGGGATCTGGCGGCCTCCTACAGCCGCAAGGTGGAGGGCTACCAGCGGGCGGCGGTGTTTATCAACCGGGGGGAAGAAGGCTGCCCGGCCGCGCTGGTTGTGATGGATTGGGTGCGCGCACAGCGGGCGGAGTATACCAAAAAATGGCTGCTGCACACCATGGAACAGCCGCGTATTGAAAACAACACCATTGTCGCCGATCGTACGGATTGGCGCTATAAAGGCCGCCTGGTGGCCACCTGCCTGCTGCCGGAGGATGCACAGATGGAAGCCATCGGCGGCGAGGAGCGGGAGTTTGAGGTGGACGGCGTTTGTTTCCCCGCCCATGGATATGGGGATGAATATTCCCAGGAGGGCGGCGCCTGGCGGGTGGAGGTGCGCCCCGGCACCCCCCGGCAGGAGGATACCTTTTTGCATGTGCTCCAGGTGCAGGATGCAGACAATACCCTGGCGCCCTTGACGGCGGCCAAGGTGGAGCAGCCCGGCATCGTGGGCGCGGTCATCGGGTGCGATATGGTGCTGTTTAACACCTACCACGGCCCGCGGCGCGATGTTACGCTGGAGGTGCCGGATGGCGTTAAGTGGCTGTTTTTTGCCGGGCTGGAGGATGCCTTCTACCGCCTGGAAAACGATGGCAAATCCCAAGTCATCCGCGTGGAAGCGGGCGAATGCGCGATATGCAGCCGCGTTGTGCCGGGAAAACTGGTGCTGCGCGCGGAAAAGGATGACTTTTTTTGAGTGACCGGCAGCCGGGGCACCCCGGCGCTGCAGCATGCCCCCGGCAATACCATTTGCCGGGGGCTTTTTTTAAAAGCAGCCGTTGCTGCGGGCGCGGACAGGCGGTTTTGGCAGATAACGGATTTAGCCAGGCAAAAATACCAACAATCGAATAAAGCACTTGACGGGGCGCAGGCCAGGCGCTATACTCAAAACAGATGCTCCGAAAAGGGGAATATGGAAAAAAGCATCCGGCGCCCACTCCAATTCAACCGGAGCCAATCCAACGGTCAATGTCATGCCGCTGCACAACCTTAATTTAACGGTATCCGGCCCGGTGTCCAGAACCTCCAACTCCCCGTATAATAATGTGGAGATTATCGAAATTGTCAATCCGCCGGCAGGTACCTATACCTTTACGGTAAATATCTCCAGCACCGGCAATATGACGGATAACTGTTCCTTTGCCCTGGCGTGGTGGTAACGCCATCAACAAAAATGTATCCTAGGGGGCAGCGATATGAAAAACACCACCAAGCGTTTATTGGGCCTGTTACTGGGCGGCATGCTGCTGATGCTGTGCGCATGCGGCGGGCCGATGGTTGCCCCTGCGCCTACTCCGGCGGCCACGCCGGAAGCCACGCCTGTACCCACGCCCACGCCGGTGCCTACGGATTGGCTGGGGCTGGCGCGGGAAGGCAGAATCGGCTGGGCGCTGCGCTATTTGATGGAGGAAAACGGCCAGGATGCCGGGCATCTGTATAATATCATCGCCTTCCGCGCAAGCGATGGCTATTTGCCGGGCGTCAAGCGCAACAGGATTATGGTCGATTCCACGCAACAATGGCAATATGATCGTGCCATCCCGCAACATCTTAT
>JAQXFY010000127.1 GCA_029006015.1 bacterium | reverse complement strand
CGCCCACTCCCGTGGTAACGCCGACTCCTGTGGTAACGCCCACCCCTGTGGTGACGCCCACTCCCGTGGTAACGCCTACTCCTGTGGTAACGCCGACTCCCGTTGTAACGGCCACCCCTGAAGTGACGCCGACCCCCGTGGTAACGCCGACTCCCGTTGTAACGGCCACCCCTGAAGTGACGCCGACCCCCGTGGTAACCCCCACGCCGGGCGAGATCGAAATCCCCGAGGAAACGCCCCCGCTGGCTGGCGGCCCCACCCCCACCCCGGCCATCACCCCTGCTCCGGTTAACCCCACGCCGACCGCGGATAGCGAGGTTATCATCGAGGAGGATGATGTGCCCAAGTCCGATGCGCCTGTTACGGGCGATAATGGCGGCATGATTGGCGCCGGTATCCTGATGGGCTTGTCCCTGGTGGGTATAGCATGGGTTGTGCAGGATATGCGCAAGCACAAGGCGGAGCGGCAATAAACGGGCAGGTGCCCGGAGCGCTGGATCCGCAAGAGGGTTGATTTGATCGGGCGCCCCTTCCTGATAGGAGGGGGCGCTGTTTTTATGCCCCGGCGCAAAAGGGCGATGCGCGTCCCCTTGGCCCCGGCCGGTAATCGGTGGTAATGCGCATAAAACGCAAAAAAGGCAGGGGCACGCCGGGCGGCCTGTATCAAGATGGAATAAGGCGCGGGCATATAAAGGGCATCGGCATATGCGGGCAAGCGGCGTCCATTCCCTGCCGGGGACGGGGAACCAAATCGCCTCATCCAAGCGGATAAAACCGTGCCGGCGGGGCGTGGCCTGGCGCGTGCCCTGCCGGCCTTTAGACTAAAAGGGCAAAGGCGCCTGTTTTACCGCAATAAAAAAGCTGCATGATAAATCATGCAGCTTTTAAAAATTTGCTATTGGACGTATGGCGCGCACCGTGCGGGCCACAGGGTTTATATAGGCCATGCTGCCCGGCGGCAGACGTAATCGCTTGGCGCCATGGCGAAAAACCGTGCCGCGCGCTTCCCATCGGGAACGGGATGGCACAAGCGGTTGCTGCACAGCGGGGTCATGCAATGTCCGCGCCATGCCAAGCCGATATGCATGCCCGCACCGGCGCTGCCCTGCAGCCCGGGCCGGCGCCGATTGCCTTTAACGGACGTCCGCGCTTTTGTAGATGCTTTCCACCAGGGCGACGGTTTTTAGGCCATCCTCGCCCGTAATGCCGGGCTGCCTGTCCTCCAAAATGGCGTGTACCATATCGCCCAGCACATAGGTGTGGCCTTCCTCGTCCATATCGGTGGCGCTGGAACCGCCGGAGGTGGAGCCGCCAAGCGCGGCGTAGTTTTCATAATGCTCGCCATCGGCGGTGTGCAGGTAAATCAGCGTTTCGCCGGAGAAAATGGCGCTGCCCTTTGAACCGTGGATGCTGATGGAAACCGGAACGCCGGGATAAGCGCAGGTGGAGGCCGTCAGCGTGCCCAGCGTGCCGTTTTCAAACCACAAAAGCGCCGCGGCGTTATCCTCGGTTTCGATGTTGTGCAGCCGGGTCTGGGCCTTGGCCGATACCCCGGTTACCTCGCCGGCGAAATAGCGCAGCAGATCGACGGTGTGAATGCCCTGGTTCATCAGCGCGCCGCCGCCATCCATCTTCCAGGTGCCGCGCCAGGCGGATTTGGCGTAATAATCATCATCCCGGTACCAGTTGACGGAGGCATCGATCAGCATCAGCTCGCCAAAGCGGCCGGCATCGATCAGGCGCTTGACGCGCAGGATATCGGGGTAATAGCGGTTTTGCAGGATGCAACCCAGTTTTACGCCCATCTGGCGGCAGGTGTCCACCGCCTGCTGGCAGCGCTGCACCGTCACTTCCAGCGGCTTTTCCACGATAACATGCTTATGGGCGTGAGCCGCGGCTTCGATGATATCCAGCCGGCAGCCCGAGGGCGTGCAGATATCCACCAGATCCAGCCCGGGATGGGCCAGAAAGGCCTGCAGATCGGAGTAGGCGGCAATGCCATACTCATTGGCGGTACGCGCGGCAGCCTCCGGATTGACATCAAAAACCGCAACAGGCTGGCACTGCTGAATATGGCCCAGCGATAACATGTGATAATGCGCGATTACGCCGCATCCGGCGATGCCAACGCCTACTTTTTTCATACAAACACCTCGACAATTGGATTGGATTGCATCGATTGGATTGGTTTATTCTATCAAATCATCGCTTTTCCTGCAAGGGGAAATCCATGGACAAGCACGCCGGGTTGGGCTATAATGGTATCGTCAAAAAGCTAACTGTCGGGGTGTAACCTTGGGCTCCGGGTAAAAGGAAAGGCGGGAAATTTGGGGTGCAGGGCATCTATTTTTTTCAGCAGTTTATGAACCCCGTGCTGACCGCCCTCATGCAGGGGGTCACCCTTTTGGGCGAGCAGGTTGTGCTGGTACTTTTGGCCGCTTATCTGATGTGGTGCGGCGATAAAAAACTGGGGTGGCGCATGGCGCTGTCCTTGTTGACGGGCGTGGTAGCCTTTACTGTATTAAAGGAAGCTTTTGCCATTCCCCGCCCATGGATCAGGGATCCTTCCATCACCGTTATCCGCCAGCATACGGCCACGGGGTATTCCTTTCCCTCCGGGCATACGCAAAACGTTGCGCTGGTGGGCACGCTTTTGTGCCTGCAATGGGGGAAGCGCCGCCGCTGGCTGTGGGGCGTGATGCCCATAGTGGCGGTGCTGGTGGGCATCAGCCGCATGTACCTGGGCGTGCATACGCTGGAGGATGTCGTTTGCGGGCTGGTGCTGGGCATCGCCGTGGGCTGCATCCTGCATGGGGTAACCAGGCACTCCACGCACTCCCCTTACCTGATGGCGGCGCTGATCGCCCTGGCGGCGCTGGCGATGGCCTTGTGCCCGGTGGCCGATTTGTACAAGGCAGGCCCCATGCTGATGATGGTGGCGTTGGGCGCCATGCTGGAGCCAAGGTGGCATTATGATGTCCGTGCGGGCGTTGGCATGCAGGCGGCCAAAATGGTGGTGGGCATCGGGATACTGCTGGCGCTGCAAGGCGGGCTGAAGGTGGTTTTTCCCAAAGATAACCTGTATTTTACGGCGATACGGTATGCGGCGGTTGGGGCCTGGGCGGCCCTTGGCATGCCCGTGGCGATTGCCCATTTCAATAAGCGGCAGGGAAAAGGAGGAGCGGCATGGGCTTGACGTTTACAGGCGCGCACGTCTGGCATGAGGATGGCTTTCAAAAGGAGGATCTCCATATCCGGGAAGGGCGCATTGCACCGCAAGGGGGCGGGCGCGTGGTCCGGCTGGATGGCTGCATCGTGGCGCCGGGGTATGTCGATTTGCATATCCATGGCGCGGCGGGGGTGGATTGCATCGATGGGGGGGACAGCATCCTTCACATGGCCAGGGCGCTGGCCCGCCATGGGGTGACGGGCTTTTTGCCCTCGCTGATGTCTGCCCCTGTGGAACAGATGCATCGGGCCCATTTGGCGGCAGCCGCCTATATGGACAGCGGGGTGCCGGGCGGCGCGCGCGTTATGGGCGTACACCTGGAAGGGCCCTTTTTAAACCCCGTGCGCGCGGGGGCGCAGCCCATGGAAACGCTGCTGGCGCCCACGCTTGAAAATTACCGTGCCATTGTCGGCAACCGGGGGGATGCGGTGCGCCGCATTACCCTGGCGCCGGAGCTGCCGCAGGCCGAAACACTCATCCGCCGCCTGGTGGCCGATGGGGTAACGGTATCCATGGGGCATACCGATGCCACACAGCAGCAGGTGCTGCAGGCAATCTCCTGGGGCGTAACAAACGCCACCCACCTGTTTAACGCCATGCGCCCCCTGCATCACCGCGAGCCGGGGCCGGCCGGTGTGGCGCTGACGCATCCGGGCATGTATGTCGAACTGATCTGCGATAACATCCATTTGGATGCCACCGTTTCCAAGCTGGCGCGCATGGCGGCGGGCAACCGGTGTGTGCTGGTGACCGATGCCATGATGGCCGCCTGCATGCCGGAAGGGGACGGGTATGAGCTTTCCGGGCAGCGCGTTGTCGTCAAGGACGGCGCGGCGCGCCTTAAGGATACGGGCAATCTGGCGGGCAGCATTTTGACGCTGGACCGCGCGGTGCGCAATATCGTCGCTGCCGGGGAAACGCCCCACCGGGCCATCGGCATGGTGGCGGTCAATCCCCGCAGGGCCAACGGTTTGCCGGGCGGCGTGATAGCGCCGGGGCAGATTGCCGATCTGGTGGTGCTGGATGATGCGCTGGAGGTGCTTATGACCCTGGTTGGCGGCCAGGTGGTTTATCGCCGCGGCGATGCGCCGGTGGTGGCGTAAATGCGGGGCATGGTCCTGAAAAAAGCCGGCCGTCATGCCGGCCCCATGGTGATAAACACAGCGGGTAGCGTATCCGGCTGGGCTGGCAGGCTGCTGTATCTTTTTGGGGGCTGGTTTGTGGCCGGCCTGTTTGCCTTGGTTAATTTAATCGGCGGGGCCATTGCCTATGAACTGGGGGCCTGGATGGGCGGGCGTATCCTGGATAAATGGTGGGCGCGGTGGCTGTTTCCGGAAAGCGCAAGGATGCGCGCGGAGGAAATGGGGCAGCGCCATGGCGGCATGTTTTTGCTGATCGCCCGGTTTATACCGGGTGTGGCGTCCGTTGCGCTGCTGATGGCGGGGCTGATGCATGAGGGACGGGTGCGGGTATACGCCCTGCTTGGCCTGACGGCCGTGGCGCACATGGGCCTGTTTTATGCGCTTATGCAGGCGATGGGCGCCGGGGAGAGGGCCATTGCCGCGCTGTTTGGCTTTTCCTCCGCCCTGGGCTGGGCTTTGGTGGGCCTTATAGCTTTGCTGGCGGCGGGCGGATTTATCCGGCGGTATACCAAATGGCGAAAGCGCATGCAGGAAAGGGGGGAGCAGGATGAAGACACCCAGGGAACATCAGCCCTATGAGGGCCACCGGGAACGCACCCGGCAGCGCTACCTCAGCCAGGGCATCGATGGCCTGTTGCCCGAGGAGGTGCTGGAGCTTCTTATTTCCTGCGTCATTCCCCGGCAGGATGTCAAGCCCATTGGCATTCGCCTGATAGAGCGCTTTGGTTCGCTGGATGGGGTGCTGCAGGCTTCCATTCACGATTTGCAGCAGGTAGCCGGCGTCGGGCCGCAAACGGCCATGCTGCTATCGATGATTTTGCCGGTGCACCGGGCCTATGAAAAAAGCCGGTTTGGCGCAAAACCCGTGCTGTCCAACGCCGCGCGGGCGGCGCGCTATGCCCGTGCCCTGTCCGAGGGCCGCACGACGGAGGATTTTTATTGCCTGTCGCTGGATGCGCAATACCGCCTGAGAAGTGCCGAGCTTTTGCACGAAGGCACCATCGATGAAACCGCCGTCTACCCGCGGGAGGTGGTGCAATCGGCGCTGCGAAACAGCGCGCAGTATTGCATGATGGTGCACAATCATCCCGGTGCGGGCGCCCAACCCTCGCCGGAGGATTACGAAACCACCGAGCGTGTGCAAAACGCGCTGCTTGGCATCGGCATTATTTTACTGGATCACATCGTGGTATCCGATCAGGAATATTTTTCCTTTTTTGATGCCGGTGTGCTGGATGGCAATCTCAGCCAACCCCAGCAGCGCCTGGCCATGCGCACCAGCGCCATGAGGATGGAGGGCTTACACCGCATGCCCGATTTTGGCGAGGTGCCGGAAGGGACCGCAACCTATGGAAAATAAAACCCCTCTGGATGCTTTTTTGGATTCTTATGCCGCCCGCGGGGCGCTGCGCTTCCACATGCCCGGGCATAAAGGAAAGAATTTTGCCTATCTGCCCGCCGGCTTTGCCGCCAGGGATATTACCGAGATCCCGGGCGCGGATAATCTGGCTGCGCCGGAGGGGATTTTGGCGGATATGCAGCAGCACCAGGCCGCACACCATGGCGCGGCACAGGCGCTGGCGCTGGTCAACGGCTCCACCGCGGGCATCCTGGCGGCCATGCTGGCGCTGGCCGGGCCCGGCAAACGGGTGGCCATTGCGCGCGATGCACATAAAAGCGTGCTGTCGGCGCTGGTGCTGTCGGGCGCCATCCCGGTGTGGCTGCCCGTGCCCATCGATGGGCGCGGCCGCCGCGGTGCGGTTGGGGAAGGCCAGCTGGAGGAAGCATTTAAAAGGCAGCCGGATATTGCTGCGGTGTTTATGACGCGGCCGGGATATGACGGCGCTTGCGGGGATGCGGCGGCCTGGGCGCGGGTGTGCCGGCGCTATGGGGCCAGGCTTTTTGTGGATGAGGCGCACGGCGCGCACTTTGGCGCGCATCCGGCTTTACCCCGGCCCGCGGGGCAGCTGGGGGCCGATGTATGGGTGCAATCGGCCCATAAAACGCTGCCGGCGCCGGGGCAGACGGCCTGGCTGTACGCACGGGATGAAGCCGTGGGGCAGCGCCTGGCGGCCTGTTTGCACCTGGTGCAAACCACCAGCCCCAGCTATGTGCTTTTATCCGGCATGGCGGGTGCGCAGCGCCTGTTGGAGCAGCAGGGGGCCGAACGGTTGGAGGGCGTTATCGCCGCGTGCCGGGCCTTTGATGCGGGCATGCGCCAGGCCGGCCTGGCCGATGGCCCCATGCCGCCCGGCGTGGTTGCGCGCGATGTTACCCGCCTGGTGGCCGATGGAACCGCCCGCGGCCAGACGGGCGAGGGCATGGCTGCCTGGTTGGAACAGCACGGCATTGTGCCCGAAATGGCGGAAGGCAGCCGGGTGGTGCTTATCGCCACGCTGGCCGATGCGCCGGGGGAGATCGATGCCGCGGCGCAGGTGCTTATGGCGCTGCCGCATGGGCCGGGTGCGCCTTTGGCATCCGCCGCGCTGCCCCCGCCCGGTAATATGGAGATGATCCCGCGGGAGGCCTTTTTTGCCCCCGGTATCCGCGTTCCCCTGGCACATGCCGCCGGGCGCATTGCCCGGCAGGCGGCCGGGGCTTATCCGCCGGGCATCCCTGTTATTGTGCCGGGGGAAAGAATCCAAACCGGCCACATCGATTATCTTTCCGGCCAGCCGTCTTTGTTCGGCGTGGACGGCGGCATGTTGGATGTTATCCAATAAAAGGGGGAATGTGCGTGCAAAAGGTTCATTGGCTGGATCTGTTTCCGGAGGAATTTGAAACCGCCTTTGCCCGGTGCCCGGTGGTGTATATGGGCTATGGCAGCGCGGAACCCCATGGCGCGGCCAACGCGCTGGGAACGGATTTTTACCGGGCCCAGGGGGTATTGGCCCGCACGGCGCGCGAGGTGGGCGGCATTGTGGCCCCGCCCATCGCCTGGCATGTGCTGGAGGCGCCCGAAAATGACTGGGAGGGGCAGATCAATTCCATGGGTATGCCGCTGTCTACCTCCATCAGCCCCAGGCTGTTTTTGAAAAATTTTTTGTATGCGCTGCGCGCCTTTGACGCCCGCGGCTTTCATGTGGCGGTGATGATGAGTGCGCACTCGGTCTATGGCCTGTCCGGCGACATGCGTTTGCTGGCGGAGGGTTACCGCAGCATTACCGGCAGCCCCATGCGCACGTTGATCGGTTATTCCAGGGAATTGTGTTCCAGCCCGGCGCTGGCCATGCCCCATCTGCGGCGCGACCATGGGGGCGAGGACGAAACGGCGGAG
This sequence comes from bacterium, assembly GCA_029006015.1. Taxonomy (GTDB): domain Bacteria; phylum Bacillota; class Clostridia; order Christensenellales; family SUG1161; genus SUG1161. The sequence continues at coordinate 7,750 of JAQXFY010000127.1, read as the reverse complement.
CTGATGTATCTGAGGCCCGGCTCAGCCGATCCCGGCCGGGCCGCCATGCCCATTGCCATCGATGCGCAGGCTGCCGGCGGCAATGACAGGCGCGGCCCCTACTGCGCCCCCAAGGATTTTATGCAGCGCGGCGAAAACCCAACCTATGCCCTGGGAAGGGAGATCATCCTGTCGCAGGTGCAAAAACTGGGGGAAAAAATCCGTCGGGAACTGGAAGCTTATGTGCCCGTGCCCGGCTATCGTGCGCCGACGCTGGCGCAGACGGAGGGGCTGTGGGCGCGCTTTGAAACCCTGACGCGCGGCGGTTGGCAGGGCAACCCCAACCGCTATGAGCGCGAGCATGGCAACCAGGCGCTGCCGGTTGAAGCCTGGGATGAGGGGGACATGCCATGAAAAACCGTTGGCTGGATTTGTATCCGGATGAATTTCATACCTGTTTTTCCCGCATGCCGGTGGCTTATATGGCCTATGGCTGTGCGGAACCGCACGGCGCTTATGGCGCGCTGGGGCTGGATTACGGCGTGGCGGATGCCTTGATTGATCGGGTGGCGGGCAAGGTGGGCGGCATCATCGCCCCGCCCATGGCCTGGCATATGCTGGAGGTTCCGGGTAACGATTGGGAAATGCAGGTGACCGGCATGGCGGGCAGGATGTCCAACCCCTTTCCGGCTGCGCTGTTTTTGGAAAATGTGCTAAACCACCTGCGCGTTTTTGATGCGCGCGGCTTCCATGCAGCGGTGCTGGTCAGCGGGCATTATGTTGCCGGCCTGAATGAGGATATGCAGCTGCTGGCGCAGTATTACCGGCTTAAAACCGGCACGGCCATGCGCATACTCGTGGGCTATCCGCCAGATTTTCTTTCGCAGCAGGAGGCCGCCGCCCTGGCCATGGATGAGGACCATGCCGGGCGGGATGAAATCAGCCTGGCCATGGCGCTTGATAAACACCTGGTGGAGCTGGAGCGCGTGGGATATCGGGGCGTGCTTGGGGGCGGCCAGGGGGAGTTTGGGCCGTATTGCGCGCCCAGGGATTTTCCAAACGGCCGGTGGGCGCCCGATGGGGCGCGGGGGCAGCAGCTTGCCGATGCCCTGGCCGGCGCGCTGGAGGCAGCCGTCTGGCGGGAGGTTAATGCCTGGCAGCCGGCAACGCGCGCCTTTGTGCCCAACCAGACCCAGCTGGAGGGCATGTGGGCGGAGTTTTGCGGCTATACCCGCCGCTATTGGCAGTGCCTGCCCACCCGGCGCCAGGAAATGGAGGGGCAGCACGCGCCGGCATTCCCGGGGTGGAAAGCCGTTGGTGCCCGCTTTGACGGATTGGAGGATATGCTTTGAAAACAAAAAAACTGGCTGCCGCATTGGCAGCTGTGCTGATGCTTGGAGCCCTGTCGGCCTGCACAAGCGCCCCGCGCCCCGCGCCCATCCGCACTGTACCCTGGAAGGATGGCGAAACGGTGGTATACGATGTACTGGTGCTGGGCCAAAAGGAAAGCACCATGACGTATACGTTTGCCTTGACCGATACCGTCTGGCAGATCGACAGCGTGCTGGATGCGCCGGAGGGGCAGCTGATCGCCGGGGTATCGCTGGACCGCAATACGCTGACGGCGGTGGCTTCCTACCGGGATTACCGCCCCACGGTGGAGGGGGAGGCGCCCTGGCGGGTGGATACCGTCTATCGGGATGGCAAGATGATCGTTTCCTCCAATGCGGAGGGTATGCCGGAGCAAAAGGAAGTTACCATGCCCCGGAACATGGATATGGATGATAACGAGGTGCTGGCCATGGTGCTGCGGCTTTTCGATGTGCCGCTGGGGGATCCGTTTAACCTGGCCATCGGCATCGCCCACCAATACCGCACGGATGTGGTTACCATCGGGGCGACGGAGCAGAAAACCATTACCATCGGCGATCGTGAATATGCCTGCAAAGGCGTTAAGGTAGGGCAGACGGGCAGCTTTCGGGACCCGAACATCACCATGTGGTTTTCGCAGGATGACAGCCGCACCCTGGTGCAGCTGGATTACAGCAAAATTGTCTACCGCCTGCAGGAGGGAACATGACGCAGACCTATGATGCCGGCACGGTGGATGCCGTGGTGATCGGCGGGGGGCACGCCGGGTGCGAAGCCGCGCTGGCGCTGGCCAGGATGGGCTGGCGCACCGTGTGCCTGACCATTCAGCTGGAGGCCATTGCCCACCTGGCGTGCAACCCTTCCATCGGCGGAAGCGCCAAGGGGCACCTGGTGCGGGAGGTGGACGCCCTTGGCGGGGAGATGGGCCTGGCCGCCGATCAAACCCTGATTCAGATGAAAACGCTGGGTACCTCCAAGGGCCCGGCCATCCGTTCCTTCCGGGCGCAGGCCGACCGCGCGCGGTATGAGCGCCGCATGCGCCATGCGCTGGAGCATACACAAAACCTGCTGGTGCGCCAGGGCGAGGCCGTGCGCGTGCATATGCAGGGCAACCGTGTTACCGGGGTGGAGCTTTCCACCGGCGCCCTTTTTGGCTGCCGCGCGCTTGTGTTGTGCACGGGGGTGTATTTAAAGGGCCGTGTGCTGATGGGCGATCTGGATTATGCCGCCGGCCCATCGGGGCTTTTCCCGGCCAACCGGCTGACGGCTTCCCTGGCGGATATGGGCTTTTCCATTCGCCGCTTTAAAACGGGCACGCCGCCCAGGATCGATGGCAAAACCGTGGATTTTGGTGCGCTGGCCCCGGCTTATGGCGATGAAAACCCGCGCCCCTTTTCTTTTATGACGGGGCAGCTTTCCTTTACCCCGCAGCCGTGTTATCAGACGCACACCACGCAAAAAACGCATGATATCATCCGGCAGAATATCGGCCGCGCGCCGCTGTTTTCCGGCAAGATCGAGGGCGTCGGCCCGCGGTACTGCCCCTCTATCGAGGATAAGATCATGCGCTTTGCCGATAAACCCCAGCACATTGTTTTCCTGGAGCCCGAGGGCGCGGATACCTGTGAATATTATGTGCAGGGCCTGTCTACCAGCCTGCCGGAGGATGTGCAGGCCGCCATGCTGCACACCGTGCCGGGGCTGGAGGGCGCGCATATCATGCGCCCGGGCTATGCCATCGAATATGATTGCATCGATGCGCTGGATCTGACCCATACCCTGGCGGCCAAGGGGCTGGAAGGCGTCTTTTGCGCGGGGCAGATCAACGGCACCTCCGGCTACGAGGAGGCCGCCGCCCAGGGCGTGCTGGCGGGCATCAACGCCGCGCTGTATCTGGCCGGGCGGGAAGGCGTTACCCTGGGGCGGGAGCAGGGCTACACCGGCGTGCTGGTCGATGATCTGGTCACCCGGGGCACGCGCGAGCCCTATCGTATGATGACCGCCCGCGCGGAGCATCGCCTGCTGCTGGGGCAGGACAGCGCCGATATGCGCCTGACGGAAATCGGCCGGCGCGCCGGGCTGGTGGATGATAAACGGTATGCCGCCTTTGAAACAAGGCGGGAGCAGGTTGAAAAGGCGCGCGCTGCGCTGCGGGCAACGTATTTATCCCCTGCGCGCGCACAGGCCATTCTGGGTGGCGACAAACCGGGCCAGGCCATCCTGGCTTCGGATATCCTCAAGCGCCCCGGCGTATCCGGGCAGGATGTGCGCGCCGATGCCGGGCTGACGGAGGTGGCCGATGATGCGTACGAGCTGGCCGTCAACGATATTCGCTATGAGGGGTATATTGCGCGCGAGCACCAGCAGGTAGAACGCATGCGTCACCTGGAACGCATGGTTTTGCCGCCCGATTTGCCCTATTCGGATATCCAGGGCCTGCGGCTGGAGGCGCGCGAAAAGCTAAGCCGCCACCGGCCCGAAACGCTGGGGGCGGCCGGGCGCATCAGCGGGGTGTCCCCGGCGGATATCTCCGTGTTGATGGTCTATCTGGAAAAATGCAGGCGCGAAGGGGGCGGCCGGATATGAATACCCTTGCCATAACCCCGCAGGCCATCGGCATGACCGAGGGGCAGCAAGATGGCCTCCAGGCGCTGATCGGGGGGCTGCTTCAAGCCAATAAAACCGTCAATTTAACGGCTATCCGCGATGCCGGCCAGGCGTGGGAAAAGCATATTCTGGATTCCCTGGCGCCGCTGTGCGTGGAGGGGCTTATCCCCAAGGGGGCCAGCTGTATCGATATCGGCACGGGCGCCGGCTTTCCTGGGCTGCCCCTTGCCTTGATGCGGCCCGATACCAAGTGGGTGCTGCTGGATTCCACTAAAAAAAAGCTGGCCTTTGCCCAAAGTGCGGCCGATATGCTGGGGCTTGCGGGTGTTGAGGTGTGCCATGGCCGCGCGGAAGAATTGGGCCGAACGGCCCGGCGGGAGGGCTTTACCCTGGCCTGCGCGCGGGCGGTGGCCAGGCTGGATATTTTGGCCGAATATGTGCTGCCGCTGGTGGCTGTCGGCGGGCGGGCGCTTTTTTATAAAGGGCCGGAGGCCGAGGCGGAGCTGGAGGAAGCTGCCCATGCCATTGCAAAGCTGGGCGGCAAGCCGGGGCGCGTGGTGGCGCTGCGCCTGCCAAGCGGGGATGAGCGCAGGTTGATCGTGGTGGAAAAAGCCAGAAAAACGCCGGCACAATATCCGCGCCGGGAGGCCGTGCTGCGCGCGCAGCCCATTGGATAGGCCAAGGGGCTGCCGTGGGGAAACAGGGGGCGCAAGGCGCGGGCGGATGGCCCGGCGTGCCATCGAATAGGGGAATCGGGCATAAAAACAAAACGGGTATTGGCCATGCTGATGGCGGCTTCCCTGATGGCCCTGTTATACGCGTGCACGGTAGCCATCACCTTCTGGCCGCAATACCAGGAAAAAGGGGGGATCACCCATGGTCTATCTTACCCGGTTGACCCGAAAGGGGGCGCGCCGGCGGGAGGGGTATCCTTTCAGCGTGCCGGCGGTGGCCGCCCTGGAGCAGCTGGAGCTGGAGCAGCCCATCACCGTTTTGTGCGGGGATAACGGGTGCGGCAAAAGCACGCTGATGGAGATCCTGGCGGGAAAGCTGGATGCCATCCGCATCGGCAACGGAAAGGAAATTGGCGGGCGGGCGCAGGCCATCCAGCCCTGGCTTTCGGCCTTTGGGTTGGTGCTTCGCCAGCATGCCCGGCAGCATTTTTTCTTTTCGGCGGAGGATTTTATTAAATACATCGATTGGGTGGAACGCACCAAAGCCGAAGCCCGGGAAGAGCTTTTGCGCATTCAGGAAGAATACCGCGATAAATCGGCGGAAGCCAGAGGCCTGGCCAGCATGCCCGCCATGCGTACCCTGGCCGAGCTGGAGGGCATGTACAGCGAAAGCCTGGCCAAGCAATCCCATGGCGAGGGGTTTTTGGATTTTTTTGCTTCTCGCCTGCGGGATAATGGGCTATACCTCATGGACGAGCCGGAAGGTGCGCTGTCCTATGCCAACCAGCATGTGCTGGCCATGATGATGCTGGAGGCCGTGCAAAACGGCTGCCAGTTTATCGTGTGTACGCATTCCCCTGTGCTGGCGGCCATCCCGGGCGCGGATTTGATCGAACTGTCCGCCGCGGGGGCAGCGCGCTGCACCTACGAGCAACTGGATAGCATCCGCTATCTTAAAATGTTTCTGGCAAACCCGGAGGGCATGTTTCGGATGAAACAATAATCTATCCATTAAGGGAGGTAAAGCACATGGAACGTATGGTTATCACGGTATCCCAAAAGCCCGGGGAGGGCGATCTGTCCGGCAGCACCGGCCTTGTCATCCAGGCTGCCATCAACGAGGCAGCCCGCCTGGGTGGGGGCGAGGTGCTGCTGGGCGAGGGGGTATACACCCTGCAAAGCGCCATCAGCCTTAAAAGCGGGGTTTCCCTGCGCGGGCAGTGCGGCAAAACCGTGCTGCGCCTGGCGCCCCAGCGCATGGCGACCATTGCCCGCGATGCCGATTTGCATCAGGCCGAGGTTACCGTTACCGATGCGGCCCCCTTTCGCCCGGGGCAAAGCGTCTTTTTGTCCCGGCCGGACTGGCTATATGGCTTTTTTGATACCGTAGCTTATGTTACCGGCATCCGGGGCAATGTGGTGGAGCTGGACCGGGAAATTTCCTACACGCACGAGGCGGCCTGGGGTACGCGCCTGGTAACGGGCGGCTCCCTTTTGTGGGGCGATGGCGTGGAAGATGTGGCCATCGACGGGCTGATTTTAGATGGCAACAAAGAGGAAAACCCTGTGGTGACCGGGGGATGCGTAGCGGGCGGCCTTTACCTGTTCCGGGCAAAAAACGTGCAGCTGACCGATGTGGTGGTGCGCGATTATAACGGCGATGGCTTTTCCTACCAGCATTGCCAGCATGTCGATTTAACGCGCTGCCAGGCCATTGGCTGCACGCAGCTGGGCATCCACCCGGGCAGCGGCACCACGGGCACCAACATCATCGATTGCATTGCCGAGCATAACGGTAAGGATGGCATCTTTTTCTGCTGGCGGGTAACGCAGGGCCTTGTCGATGGCTGCCGCAGCCGCTACAACGGCATGGCCGGCCTGTCCATCGGGCACAAGGATGAGGGCAACATCATCCGCAACAGCGAGTTTTCCTTTAACCGCCAATGCGGCATGTTCTGGCGCAATGAGCCTGCCGGTTCCACCGCCGATTATGTGGTGGCGCAAAACAACCGCATCCAGGATAACGGCGGCGCGCCGGGACATGGCTATACCGGCATCCGCGTGCGCGGGGTAACGGGCCATCTGCAGCTGGTGGGCAACCATATTGCCTTTACCGATCCGGCGATAAGCAAGCTGAGCGTGGGCATTGTGCTGGAAAAGGATACGCACGATATAACCCTTGCCGATAACGTGTTTGAGGGCTGCGCGCAGGAGGTGGCGCCGCGCTATCCAACGGGGGATGAACAATAAAAAACCGGCCTTGGTTTGATAAAAACAGCGGGGGTATCCCCGCTGTTTTTTTGGCGGCAAGGGCAGGTTCAGGGAAAATATGTTTTGGATGTTGACAGGATAGGAACCAACCCATATACTAAAATCAGATAGAGGGCAGTATTGCCGAAGGACAAGAAAATAGGGGGCAACGGGATGAAACGAAAAGTGTTTGCGAGCGCTTTGATAGCTACCATGTTGGTGGGGCTTACACATCTGCCTGCAGCACAGGTGGATGAAGGTAGTCAGATGCTGGAACCGGTTGAAAAAATGTCGGTAACCCTTCGCCAGCAGATGGCTGCTTTGGAAGAGGGGGAAACGATACCGGTTGAGATTAACCTGCAACCGGTGGCGGAAAGTGATATGCTGGCGCAGCTTGAAAAGGATTACCCCACCCAGGCACTGCAGCTGGCCGAGATAGAGGCAGGCGGAGGTAAGAATTTAACCATAGAACAGGTGCAAGCCATTGTTATGGCCAAGCGCGAGGTTTATCGCCAGCTGTATACAGCGCAAAACACCCGGTTTATGGAAAGCCAGGTGCGCAGCATCCAATCCAGCCGTGGCAAGGTTCATTTTATCAGCCAGTATTCGCCCCTTTGCATTATGGAGGCCAGTGCCCAGGAACTGGCTGCGCTGGAAGCCGATAAAAGGGTAACTTCGATGGAGGCAGCTACGCCATTGCAGGTTGTGCCCGAACAAAGCCAGGCCGTGCAGGCCACGCAGGCGGCATATGTCAAAAATACATGGGGCAATAAGGGGGCCGGGGTTATCATTGGTATGCTGGAAGATAATGGTATGCCGGTCACGACGGATACATCGGAATTAACGGGGGCTAATATCGTATGTCAGAC
>JAQXFY010000126.1 GCA_029006015.1 bacterium | reverse complement strand
TATTTTGATACAGATGATGTGCAGCACTCTTGCACAAAAAAGCCGGGCACCGGAAAGGCCGCGCCTATGCCGGCACACCGGATATGCCCCAGCCGGCTACGCCTTTTATCCCTCCGGCAAAAAGCCCCGCTTGCTACGGCCATCAACGCCGGAAAACCGCTTCCCCGCCCAGCCGGCAAAGGGCGGCACCCCTTATCCCACTCTGCCGGCCATATGGGCCTGCGCATGCCACAAAATTGCATGCCGCTTACCCGGCCCCGCCATGGTAACATGCCAAAGCAGGCTCAGCTCTGCCCTTTGGCACATGCCGCCTGAATATCCGCTACCATATCCTCTAACAGGCGCCCATCGTTACCCCTTGTAAACTCGCCTATAGGGGAGTAGGTTTTGACGTATTTCCCGTTGATTTCGTACCACCCCTCCGCAAAGCCGCTGGCGCAATAGCGATCGGGCACATCCGGGTCCACCCAGGCAAAAATCAGATATTGCTTTTTGTATTTTGCCTTAGGCTCGTAATTGAAGCCGACGGGGCTGTCATCGGGATCGTCCTTTCGGCCACATTGGCGCCAGGTAAACTCATACCCCTTTGCCACATTGCCCGCCACCACCCGCCGCACGCGGGCCTTCATATCCGTATACAGGCGATAAGTCAGCTTGCCCTCATTGGCTTTTTGTTCCGAAGGCGAGGCCCACTGGTACGGTGCGGCCACCGTCTGTGGCCGGCCGATAACATCCACCACGGCAATAAAATTTTCCTCCCTGGACATGACGCGGCTTACCACATCATCAAAGGATGTAAAGGAAACTAGCTCCACAAACGACATATACAAAACGGCATCCTCGGGCAACGGCTGCCCATCCTCCATCATGATGATGTCGCTGCTTTGGCAGGCGCCCAACAACAGGCAGATATTCAGCGCCAGCCCCGCACACATACACCTTGCCCATTTCATGGTAAATTCCCCCTTCTGCCTTTTTACACAATAACGTCACAGCTACCTCTGATGGCATTTTAAGCCATTTTAGTTTTATTTTCAACATAAACAGTTTAATTCATCCGCCATGGCAATACCCCCGCTCTACTGCGCCCGCATTCTGGCCTTTCATTCCATACGCAACCTTTTTCATCGCCATAAAGCCCCTCACATTCCCGCGATGGCGGGGGCAATCCACACCCACCATCGTGCAGCCGGGCTTTTTGGGGGTGGTGGATTGCGGGCAGCCTTTATCGCGGCATGCTGTCTATCCCCGGAGCCTTTCAATATCCATACATGCAGACTGATTATGGGTATAAAAAAGCGCCGCAAATGCGGCGCTTTGGGGTAACCTGTAAAACCTTATTCCCACTCGTTGGCCTTGAGCAGGCTCTTTTCGGTTTCCTTATCGAAGAAGTGCATCCGCATGCCGTCGAACGCCACTTTAATGGCATCGCCCGCGCTGGATGTGGAACGGGAGCTGACGCGGGCAATGACGTTGCTGTCATCGCGGCCGGCCAGGGCCAGGTACAGATAGGTTTCCGCACCCATCATTTCCACCACGTCCACCTTGGCGTTGATAGTGGTCTGCGGATGGGCATCCAGGAAATCGACATCATCGTGGATATCTTCGGGGCGCAGGCCCATGATGATATCCGCACCGCCGATGTAGCTGTCATCGCGCAGCAGCTTGATGCGCTCCTCCGGCACCTCGACGCGCTCCTCACCAAACAGGCAGTACACCTTGCCATCGCTGCCGCGGCGCAGCTTGGCATCGAAGAAGTTCATCTGGGGGCTGCCGATGAAGCCGGCAACAAAGACGTTATCCGGCGTGTTGTACAGGTTCATCGGGGTATCCACCTGCATGATGAAGCCATCCTTCATAACCACGATGCGAGTACCCATCGTCAAAGCTTCGGTCTGGTCGTGGGTAACGTAGATGAAGGTGGTCTGCAAGCGGCGGTGCAGCTTGGTAATTTCCGTACGCATGGCTACACGCAGCTTAGCATCCAAGTTGGACAGAGGTTCGTCCATCAGGAAGACCTTGGGCTCACGGACGATGGCGCGGCCCAACGCAACGCGCTGGCGCTGACCACCGGACAAAGCCTTGGGTTTACGGTTGAGCAGGTGCTCGATATCCAGGATCTTGGCGGCTTCCTCAACGCGGCGCTCGACTTCAGCCTTGGGGGTTTTGCGCAGCTTCAAACCGAAAGCCATGTTCTCGTAAACCGTCATGTGCGGATACAGAGCGTAGTTCTGGAACACCATGGCGATATCGCGATCCTTGGGGGCGACATCGTTCATCAGGCGGTCACCAATATACAGCTCGCCATCGGTGATTTCTTCCAAGCCGGCGATCATGCGCAGCGTGGTGGATTTTCCGCAGCCCGAAGGGCCGACCAGAATGACGAATTCCTTATCCGTAATATCCAGGTTAAAGTTGTTAACGGCCGTAACGCCGCCCGGGTAAACCTTGTAAATATTTTTCAAGGTTACACTGGCCATGAGCATTGCCTCCTATTTCCGCTAAGGCGCGGACATGATGATGTTCCAATTATACCGCAGGCGCCGCCCCCGGGCAATAGCCAACTCCCACAAAGAAGGGGGGGTTTTTTTAGTCGCCTGGTACAGTCCTGCTGCCGGCCATGCGCATTTTTTCGCATTCGATGGCCTTTTTGCCCTAAAAAGCCAACCCATCCGGCAGGCAGAGGATGGCCTCCGCTGCCCTGCAGGCGGCACAACAGCCCGGCAAGCTCCCACCACGCGCACGCCCGCAGGCGTGTTGGCATACCCAAACGCAATGCCCGCGATCACCTGCACCGCATAGCCGGGCCGGGCAGCCTTATTTCCCGCAGCGCCGGGCGTACAGCTACTCCCGAATGGCCCGGGATTTAAACAAGGCTATGCTTATGCCTGCCCGGCAGACGATATCCACAGCAACGCACAGGGCAAAGGCGGTGTGGCTGGCCAGCCAGGGAATGGGCGGATCCTCCAGCAGGGCAACAAGGCCAACGGCATCCAGCGCAGCGCCTGCCGCGATGCATGCGGCAAAAACCACCCGCACCCAGGGGTAGCCACGCATCAAAAGCACCGCCCATACCAGGCCAATGATAACCCGCAGCCAACTAAAATCAACAAAAGCCCCTATGGCCAGCGATACCAGATAATAGGCCACGATCATGCCCATGGCCCTTTTTCCCCGGCGAAAATCCTGCTGCTGTTCCCGGCGAAAAGCTTCCAGCCGGCTGCTTTTTTCATCCGGGTTTTCCTCATCAAACCGGCCAAAGCCGGGTGCGCCGGCCACCGGCGCGGCCACCGCCCGGCCCGGCTCTTCCTGCAAAAAGGCCGCCAGCCGATCCAATCCGGCGGCATCCCCCGGCCCCAGGCTGGCCAGCCTGCCGCCAAGTTCCCGGTTCTTTTGGCTATCCTCCATCAGCGCCCGCCGGTGTGCCTGGGCGATGGCCCAGGTATCGCCCGGCCTTTGCAGCATGGCCTGCATCTGGGCAATGGAAAATCCGGCCTCGCGCAGCGTACCGATAGCCTGCAGGCGGGCAACATCCCCGGGCGCAAACGCCTGATACGTCCCCCCCCCCGCGCACGCTTGCCTGGGGGCAAACCAACCCTTTTTCAATATAAAACCGCACGGCGCGCTCCGTCAGGCCGGTCTGCACCAGCACTTCCTTCATTTTCATTCCCGCACCCCCTGGCCACATTGTACAAACTAACCTTAGGGAAGTGTCAAGCCATTTGGGATAAAAAGGCGCAAACCCCGGGAAATCCCGTTGGCAAGGCGCCCCATAAGCTTTAGCCCTATGCAATGCAAAAGGGCGCGCATGCCCTGCGCGCCCCCAAAGGATACAAATTATTGCAGATCGCCCGGCTGGGGCTGCCATTCCCGCCCATTGAGCGGCTTGATTAAAAGCGCCCTGATATAGCCGGGGGAGCTGTCCGTGGAATGCACATAAAAGCCCTTGCCATAATAAAAGCGCATCAGGGACAGATTGGTGCTGGCGGTATACAGTACAATGGCCTCCAGGCCATGCTCGCGCGCCCATTGTTCCACCCTTTTGAGCAGCGCACCGCCGATGCCGCCGCCGCGCACCGCCGTGCGCACGCCAAAGCGGCAGAAATGCGCCGCCCGGCCAACGGCATATACGCGCGCCGTGCCCAGCACCTCCCCACCGGCAGAGGCGATATAGACCTGTTTTTCGCGGATATCCCGCTTGACGTCCTCCACGTCCTCCGTCAGCGCCGCTACCGGCCGGCCGATGACCTGGCTGTAGGTGGTAAAGGCTTCCTGCGTAATATCGTGGATAAGAGGGGCGTCCTCCTGTGTAGCGGGGCGCACCACAATGTCCTGCGGCTTCATGACAGCGCCCCCGGTCCGCCGATGGTCAGCGCCATAACGCCCTTTTGGGCATGCAGGCGGTTTTCGGCCTGGTCAAACACGCGGGACTGCGGGCCGTCGATAACCGCAGCCTCCACCTCCTCGCCCCGGTGGGCGGGCAGGCAATGCAAAAAGATGGCATGCGGCGCGGCCAGGCTCATCAGCTTTTGCGTTACCCGGTAAGGGGCAAAACGCTTGGCGCGCTCCTCGCGCTCGGCTTCCATGCCCATGGAGGCCCATACATCGGTATACACGGCATCCGCACCGGCAACCGCGCTTTCCGGATCATCGGTAACCAGCACGGTGGCGCCGGTCTGCTGTGCGGCTTCCTGCGCCCAGGCCAGCACACGCCGATCCGGCTCATCCCCCTTGGGGGTGGCCACGGTAATATCCATGCCCACTTTGGCGCAGGCCAGCATCAGGGAATGCGCCACGTTGTTGCCATCGCCCACATAGCACAGGCGGCGGCCTTTAAACTGGCCAAAGTTTTCCCAGATGCACAGCATGTCCGCCAGCGCCTGGCAGGGGTGATAATCATCCGTCAGGCCGTTGATGATGTGCATGCTGCCATAGGCCACCAGCTGCTCCAGATCAGCCTGCTTGAACGTGCGGATCATCATGGCATCCAAAAAACGCGACAGCACCCTGGCTACATCGGGAATGCTTTCCCGAACGCCCATGGCGATGGCCCCGGCATCCAGCGCCACCGGCTGGGCGCCCAGCTGGTGGATGCCCACCTCAAAGCTGACCCGGGTGCGCG
>JAQXFY010000125.1 GCA_029006015.1 bacterium | reverse complement strand
ATCGAGGTGCATTTTGTGCTGGACACCCCCGAAAAGTAAGAGGTTGGCTAAACCAACGGGGCTTTTGAAGAAAACAGCCGGAGCATGGCCGGCCCGAAAAAGCGCGTTGCCGGGCGGCGCAAGCGCGCCTGCTTTGGCAGCCTGTATGCCATATAGGGCCGCGGCGCCTTGAAGCAGACGGGCTGCGGCAGCACAACAAAATTTGGCAAAAATTACCGGAAGGCGCGTGTCCGGCTTGCTGTTTATGCCGAAAAAGGGTAGAATATAGCATATGTATTGTAAGATGACGAGGAGGGGTGTGCGCATGGCCAAAGCCCGGGCCCGGTTCCGCATCCGGCCACGTTTTTTTGTGTTTTTATTTATTGTTATTTTTTTGATCGGTATGGGCATTCGGTATGCGATCCGCCCTTATCAGCAGGTGGAAATCCAATGGGGCGGCCTGACCATCGGCAGGGTGGAGCAGGGCACCATTGTATGGAACGAAACGCTTAGCGTCAACAAGGATACGGGAAAGATCAACTACCTGGTGGCGGAGGGCGAATCGGTAGAGGCGGAGGATCCGCTGGTTCAGGTTTACCGCGTAGGCTACAGCGATACATATGTCAACAACGTGCTGGAGATCCAGCAAAATATATTAACCTATCTGCTGGATCGCATGTCCGACCAGGTCGATCCCCAGTTAACGCTTTTACAAAATGAAATAGCCGTTCAGGTTAAGGAAATTTCGGCCTGCCAGCTGGCGGGCAAAACCAGCGATGTGCTGTGGCGGGAGGCGCGCTTGCGCCAGGCGCTGCTGGATAGGCGCACCTATCTGGTGGAGCAGGCCCAGAACGATCCGTATTTGCAGCGCCTGCTGCAGCAGGAGCAGGAAGCGCTTGCCAATGTCAGCGATTATATTTCCAGCATTGGGGCGCCTTCGGCGGGGCTGGTCAGCTTTTACTTTGATGGGTGCGAGGAGCTTAACCTCAGCACCCTGCAAGGCAAAACCTATTCCCAAATTAAAGAAATTTTAAAGGCTGCGGATGGCATTAAAAAGCTGCAGCAGCAGGGCTATACGCCTTTGTTTAAAATTATCGACGGCAACCGGTGGGTATATGCCGTGCTGGCCACATCGGCTCGCAGCTATCAGGTTGACCAGATGTATGAAATTGTTTTCGAGGGTTATTCCGATTATGTTTTCCTGGGCAAATACACCGGGGAGGTTGTCGATAACAACCAGCGCGTGCTGCTGTTTGATATCACCCAGCCGCCGGGCGCGCTTTTAAATGCGCGTGAAATCGGCGCCAGCATCGGTAAATATTATGAGGGGCTTAAGGTGCCTGTGGCCGCGCTGAAAAAACAGGGTGGGCAAACCGGTGTGCTGCGCATTGACGATGGAAAGAAAACGTTTATGCCCGTAACCGTTATCGCCCAGGATGCCGGCTATGCCATTGTGGAGCAGGCGGGCGGGGACGGCGTTTTGGAAGTGGGCATGCAGGTGGTGGGTGGAAGATGACTCGGCAGCAGGAAATCAAGGCGCGGTATGAAGAAATCATGGGCCGCATTACCGGGGCTGCTGCGCGCAGCGGCCGCGCGGCGGGGGATATCACGCTGCTGGGCGCTACCAAGCGCGTGGCGGCGGAGGATGTTGTCTATGCCTGCTCCCTGGGGATGCCGGTAGCCGGGGAAAACCGCGTCCAGGAATGGCAGGAAAAATATGGTATTTTAGGCGACCGGGTTGTCTGGGATTTTATTGGACAATTACAGGCAAATAAGGTAAAATACATACTTGGCAAAGTCAGGCTGATCCATTCGTTGGATCGCCTTCCGTTGGCGGAGGAAATTCAGCGCCTGGCATCGCTGCACGGCCTTGTGGCCGATGTGTTGGTACAGGTCAACTTGGCGGGGGAAGCCACCAAAGGCGGCGTTGCGCCGGGGGAGCTGCCCTATTTTATTGAGCAGTTGGCTGGGTATCCCGCCATCCGCATATGCGGGCTTATGGCGGTGCCCCCGGTTCCCTCAAGCGAGGGGGAAGGCCGCCGTAACCTGGCCGCGATACGCGCGCTGTTTGATGATTGTGCGCGGCGCGGGGTTCCGGGGGATGGCGGTATGCGGGTGCTGTCCATGGGCATGTCCCGCGATTTTGAATGGGCCATTGAGGAGGGCGCAACGCTGGTGCGCGTGGGCGAAGCCCTCTTTGGAAGACGGATAGATGTAAAGGAGGCGCCTAAGCATGGCGAATAAGGACAGGGGCTTGTTTGAAAAGATGATGAACGTGATCGGCCTTTCGGAAGCCGATAGCGGCGAGGAATATGAAGACGAGGGCGAATTGTTCGACGAATACGAGCAGGAAGATTTTTATGAGGAGGAGCCGGAACCCATCCCGGTTTCCCGTTCTGCCCGCCGCCGGGAGGAGCGCCGCCGTGCGCGTGAGCGCGATGCAGTGGCCGAATCCGAGGATAGCCGGGCTAAACTGGTCAGCATCCCGTCCCAATCCTTTATGAAGATGATGCTCTACCAGCCACTGTCCTACCGCGATACGCAAAATATTATCGATAACCTGCGCAACAACAAGCCGGTTATTGTCAACCTGGAAAACCTGGAGCGCGATATCGCCCAGCGTGTGCTGGATTTCTTATCCGGCGCGGTTTATGCGCTTAACGGCCGCATCAACAAGGTATCCAAGGGCATCTTTGTGTTGACGCCGCATAACGTTGATATCGGCGGCAACATGGAGGGCGTGGAGGATAACAACAGCTCCCGTACCTTCCATACCATTCAGCAAGGGCCGCGGGGTGAACGATGACCAAGCGCGCCCGGCCTTCAACCGTCCTTGTGGCGGGGGATGTGGCGGACCGCAAATTGCGTACCGCTTCCCTGGGATATAACCGGCGGGATGTTGATGAACTGCTGCTGGATGTGTTGGCCAACCTGACCCAGCGCGATGAAACCATCGCGCAACTGGAGCGGGAGCGGGACAACCTGCGCCAACAGCTGGAGCAACAGCAGCGGGAGCATCAAGCCAAGCTGGAGGAAATGGCTGCCGAGGCCAGGCAAATGTCCGACCAGGCGCGGGAGGTGCTGGTGCAGGCACAGCTGCATGCTGCCCAGGCCCAGCGGCAGGTGGAGGATATGCTGGCGGAGGCTGACCGGCAGCAGGAGGCTGCCAGCCAAGCGCTTCAGAAAGCGGCGGAACAGGCCCAGGCTTTGCTGGAGCAAGCCCAAAAACAAGCCGATGATATGCATACCCAGGCCCAGAATGAGGCGGCGGATATCAAAAACAAGGCGGATGCCTGCCAAAAGGATTTGCTGGCACAGGCCAATAGGCAGGCTGATGATATCCTTACCCAGGCCAGGGAAAAGGCCCGTATACAATTAGAAGAAATAAAAGCCAAACAACAAGCCGTTCAGGAGCAGGCGCTTCAGGATGCACAGGCCATTGAGGAAGCAGCCGCCAGCCATGCCCGGGAAGTGCTGGCGCAGGCAGAAGAGCAGGCTGCTGCTAAGCTCAACCATGCGCAGATGACGCAGGATGAAATCAAGCATAGCCGCGATCAGCTAAAAGGCCTGCTGCAGGCCCTGCTTAAGCAAATCCAACCCGATCAGCCTTAAATACCATCCTCCAATAACGGAACCAATCCACCGATTGGGCCGTCATATAATCGAAATGCATCAAAATTGCATCAGAATGCTGTGGGGGACTCGATATGCACTGTAGGCGGTTTCATGCTTGGCTGGATCGGTATCTGGAAGGCGATTTGTCCGAAAGGCGGATGCGCGCCATGGAAGATCATGCCAATTCATGCCCAAGCTGCGCCCATTGGCTTAAACTGCAACGCAAGTATCTGGAAACCGTTGCCATGATGGGTGATCCCCAGGTGCCGGGCAGCCTTAAACAGAATGTTATGCTGCAGGTAAGCGCCAATCCCGAACCCATGCCGCTTCCTTCGCGTAAGCTGGGGCTGATTGTCACCCCCCTGGCTTTGGGATGTATCGTATTGGCATTTGGTTTTTATTCGGGCTGGTTTTCCCCATCGCTATTTGGTGCCCATCAATTCGGCAGCATACCAACGCCGGAACGCGGGAATTTTGAAGGCGCAAGCCAGTTTGAAACCCCATCATCCGGCCGGGAACCGGACGGGGTTTTAACAGACAGCGCCGAGAATGAGGCGGTGAATGCTGATTTTACGTTGTATACCACAACGGTTTATATGGCGGAGGCTACCGTAGCACAGCCGGGCGCAAGGCCTGAAAATGTATTGGTGCCCAGCCAGAATGATGTGCCCATCGCTTTGGTGGAGGTTGATCCGCAGGCCATTGCACAGGCGACGAATGCCATCATCTCCCAGGGAAAATTGGTTAAGGTGGAAAAAATGGATGAAACCGGCCTGTACCTGGAAAGCGACAGCAAGGAACCCGTGGTAGCCGGTAATACCATTGTCTGTGTTAATGTACGCGGATGGGCTGAAGAAAAACTGATGCAAACGCTCAATGCTCTGGGCGTTTATGGCATTGAACCCTGTACCCCGGAATGGCTGGTGGTGCGGGCGTATGACGGTGCAGAATAAATTGTCAATAAATAGGCGGCGTATAACAGGACAGGGGAGTAGATCCCCTGCCTTTTTTGTTATCTTTGCCTTGTTGACAAATTGGCAGCATGCGACTACAATGGGAGCTGGTCGAGTTAGTCTTGACTTACTGGAGAGAGGGGCCATGTTATGACATTGGATGAGCTGGCGATCGGAAAGCATGCGCGCATCACCGCCGTGGGCGGGCAGGGAGCACTGCGCAGGCATTTGCTTGAAATGGGCCTAACGCCGGGTACGGTGGTTATGATGCGCAAGGTTGCCCCCATGGGGGATCCGGTGGAGCTGCATCTGCGCGGTTATGAGCTGACGCTGCGCCTGGAGGATGCCAGGCAGATTTCCGTGGAGGTGACTGCCGAATGAAGTTTGCCCTTGCCGGTAATCAGAATTGCGGAAAAACCACGCTGTTTAATCAGCTGACGGGCTCCAACCAGCATGTTGGCAATTTCCCGGGCGTTACGGTGGAGCGCAAGGAAGGCACCATCCGGGGCCATCAGGAGTGCGTTGTGGTGGATTTGCCGGGAATTTACTCGTTATCCCCATATTCAAATGAAGAAATTGTCACCCGGGATTTTTTGATAAAGGAACATCCCGATGGTATTATTAACATCGTTGATGCCACCAATATCGAGCGCAATCTTTATCTGACTTTACAGCTGATTGAGCTGAATATTCCGATGGTCATTGCCCTGAATATGATGGATGAGGTTCGCACCAACGGCGGCTCTATCCACCTGGAACGCATGATGGAGGAACTTGGCGTTCCCGTTGTGCCCATTTCCGCCAGCAAAAATGAAGGCGTAGACGAATTGGTGCATACGGCTAT
>JAQXFY010000124.1 GCA_029006015.1 bacterium | reverse complement strand
GAATTTATCGCAAAAAACGCCGGCAAGCGGCAATTCTTCCCCTGCCGGGGGAGCGGCCTCCGAGGGGCAGGGCAATCCGGTGCAGCGGCCCAATGCCAACCAGGTGTTTAAACAGCTAAAGGAAGGCATTGCTGCCTCGGATGACCTGGCTTTTTACGAAGAACTGCTGGCCAGCAATCAAGCCTACCGCAAGCTGCTGGGCGAGGAGCGTTATCAGGCGCTGATGGATGAGATCGCTCGGGCGAACAGACGCATCAACCGGGCCGAGGCTTACGAGCGAGGAGGGCGGGGTTGATGGCCGATCCCCCCAGGGATAACACCATTCGCCGCCGGCAGGAAATGCTGGAAGGCCGGGTGCATGAGCTGACGGTGCAGGTCAGCGTGCTGGCAGAACAGGTCAGCGGCATGCGCGAAAAGCTGGGGGCGCTGCATAGCGATGTACAGGGTATGGTGCGCCGCCCCGGCCGGTGGATGGACACGCTGATTTCTGCCTTGATCGGCGCCATCAGCGCGGGCCTCATCGGTTTTTTGATAACCGGCCTTACGAAAGGATAGATGGAAATGGATGTGCAAACCTATCTCAGCGCCGAGGGGCTGGTTTTGCTTCCTGCGTTGTGGATATTGGGCATGCTGCTCAAGCGTACGCTCCGTATGCCGGATTGGCTAATCCCCTGGTGCCTGGTGCTTGTGGGCATCATCGGTATGACCATACAGACCGGCTTTGGGGTGCATGCTTTTGTGCAGGGCACGATTGCCGGTGCGGCAGCGGTGGGCGTCCACCAGCTATACCGGCAAACCAGCAGCAAACGGGATGAGCATCCGCCTTTGGATGATGCCGCCCCTGCCCCTAAAGCAGAGGAAAAACCATAATGCAAGCGGCCGAAGCCTATGGCTTCGGCCGCTTTTTATCGTTTATGGGGTTGCTTATGAAGGATGCATGATTGGCCGCTTGCCGGATGGCTTAGGATGCAACCTGGCCGGCGCCTTCGCCCCCGTGTACCAGCGTTTTGATCCATTTGCGCGAACGGAAGCGGTGGGCATAAAAGGCAGGCTTGAACATTTCATCCAGCGTTTGCAGCAGGTAGACCAGCGGCAGCGCCCAATGCAGCACCTGGGTGCCCAGGTAAACGCCGGTTACCCCGATCAGCCAGATGCTGCATAGATCCAGCACCATCATGTAGCGGGCGTCGCCCCCGGTGCGCAAAGCGCCGCAGCCGATCAGGTAATTGAAGGTTTTAAAACCAAGAGCCGGGATATAGGCCACCAGCAGCCAGCGGACGGTGGTGGCTACTTCGGGTGTGATGTTGTACATCCGAACAATTAGCCCCCCGCAGGCTGCTACAATGGAGGCGATTACAATGCCCAGCATGGGGGTGAGCACGATGAGGCGGCGCGCATAGCGATAGGCGTTATCAAAATCCAGCGCGCCAAGACGCTGGCCGACAAGCACGCTGCATGCGGCGCCCGCACCGTTGACGGCCACCCACATCAGCTGTTCCATGGTGGAAAAAATATTCATGGCGGCGGCATTGCCGGTGGTGGTGTGGGCATACAGCGCGGAGAATACCGTGCTGGCCAGGCCCCATAACATTTCGTTGGAGACAATGGTGACGCCAAGCTTAAGAAAACGGGGGATAAAGCCAATATCAAAGCGTACATGCCGGGGCGACAGGGCAGCGGGCGTGCGGCCCAGATAGCACATCGCCTGCAGCAGCAGGCAATCGACGCCGGCAGCTATGACAGTGGCCAGCGCCGCACCTGCCACGCCCATGCGGGGCAGGCCAAGCGCGCCGAAGATCAGCCCATAGTTTAGCACAGCGTTGACCAGCATACCAGCCAGAGAAGTCAGCATCGGCGGGGTGGGGCGCGAAACCGAGCGCATGACGGCGGCCGACATCAGCGTGATGGGCTGGATGACATACAGCCACCCTGCGATGCGCAGGTAACGGGCACCCAGTTGGATGACGGCGGGATCGGGCGACAGCAGACGCATGATGCCCTCCGGCGCAATTTGGGTAGACAGGCAAAACAAACCGCCGCCCAACAGGCTGATGATAAGGGCCATCGCATGCGCGGCGCTGATGCCGCCGCGATCCTGTTTGCCAAAGTATTGGGCGGCAAAAACCGCAAGCGTGCTGGATACGCCAAAGAAAAACATGCCTACCAAAAAGGTGAAACGGGAGCACAGTCCGACGGCGGCAATTTCCGTTTCCCCAAGGGTGCCGATCATAACGGTATCGATAATGGTAAGCGACGAGGCAATCAGCCCTTGCAGGATGCTGGGAATGGCCAGGGCAAATGCGCTTTTCCAAAAAGCACGATCGGAAAAGACCAATGGATCATTTTTAAACAGCAGGCGTTTCATGCTTCCTCCTCCATTTTCCGCCAAAGAAAATTATTATAGACCAAATCCTGCCTGGATAGCAAGCCCGGTAGCCTTTTGATGGGGAATGGGTTATAATAAAACAAAAGGAGGGATGGCCATGTTCAAACGGATGATGGCTGTATTTGCGCTGCTGGCGGTCGTATGCCTGCCGGGCTGCGGGAAAAAGACAACCGTTGAAGTGGACCTGACCTCGCCACGCACCACCCTGAACTCGCTGATGGGGGCCTTTGTTGCCGTGGATGAGGAAGCGCTTTCCCAGTGCATGACATCGCCTGCGTTCCAGGCTGTTACGGAAGTGGGGCTGGACGATACGTTTAAGGCCTGCATGCAGCGGCTGGAATGGAATATTATTTCCCTGTCCCACGAGGGAAGCGACAGCCATACCGATGTATCCGCGCGCGTGCATCTGAAAGGGTTGGATTACAGCTGGATTATCGACCAGGTAAACCAGAACAGCGATATCGGTACCCGCCTGGAGGCGGTGCTGGAGCAATATTCCAAGGAGACCGATCAGGCGGAAATTGAACGGCTGGAAAACCAGTTGGTTTCGCTGACCAAAGAAATGGAAAAAGTATTTGTTAAGTATGCCGCAGACCCGGCCTGCCCGACAACCGAGCGGGATTTGGATATCACCTTGCGGTATATGATAAGCGCCGAAGGCTGGGTGATGTTGCCGCAGGATGAGATTGTCGATACCCTGATGGGGCGCGATCCCATCAGCGAGGATATGTGGGAAGATTAAGCGCCGCCGGATGTGCGCGTGGAAAACCGGCAGCGCCGCCGGGGCATTTATGCGGAGAACGGGGAATAAGCAACAAGGCGGCTTTTATAGAAAAAGGATAGCGGCAAAAGCCCGGCAATAGGCCGGGCTTTTGTTTATGTGTTTTGCGAAAAAGGCGCTGCGGATAAAAATATACAGTTTGCAACAGCATCAAAAAAGGCAGACCTGGCGCAAAAACATGGCCTTGCAAGGCAAAAACGGAGCGGCCGGGCACAAAGCTTTGCCAAAAGACAAGCAAGCATGCGGGCGGATGATTTGCCAAAAGCCGGGCAAAACAGGCTGCGCTTTGGCGTTTGAATTGGCGCTTGCATGCTGGCGGGGTAATCACTGCTAAAGGCCGGTTTATGCTATCCGGCGCATGAGGGAGTGATGCTTTACCCCTCCAGCCAGAAATCGGCGGCCAGGCGGGCGGTATCCTGTGGGCCGGAGGTGGGGGTGATGTGCCAGGTATCCGGAAGCAGTTGACAAAACGGGGGCTGGGTAAAGCGCTCGTCCATCAAAAGCAGCACGCCCCGGTCGTTTTCGGTGCGGATCAGGCGGCCTGCGGCCTGCAATACCCGGTGGATGCCGGGGTGGATATAGGCATAACGCTGGCCCTGGCCCTCCTCATCATCAAAAACCAGGCGCAGCATCTCCCGCTCCGGCGTCAGCTGGGGCCAGCCCACACCGACTACCGCTACCCCTACCAGTTTTTCACCGGCCAGATCAACACCCTCGGAAAAAACGCCGCCCATGACGGCCAGCCCAAGCAGGGCGGGGGCATCGGGCGCCGGGGGGGCGGAAAAGGCGCGCAAAAAGGCACGGCGCTCCCGCTCCGGCATGCCGGGGGACTGGACGATAAGCTGCATGCCCTGTAAAAAAGGGCGTACCCCATTTAAATAGGCAAAGGAAGGGAAAAAAGCCAGATAATTGCCGCTTTTTCCCGATACCAGGGCCTCCAGCTGGCGGGCAACGCGCTGGTAATCCTCCGCCCGGGATCGAAAGGTGGTGCGGATGGTGGCATCCAGCAGTACGCGCAGGTTTTCCTGCGGGAAGGGGGAGGGCAGCTCCAGCGCACGCGCGCCCGGGGCCAGCAGCCGCATAAAATAGGGAAGCGGGGATAGCGTGGCCGAAAACAACACCGCCCCCCGTGTGCGCTCCAATACCTGGCCAAGGCGTGAAGAAGGATCCGCACAATACAGATGCAGCACCACATCCTGGGTAATATCCCACCACAGGCGGTACCCCTGGTCGAAATGCGCACAGGCATCGCTGGCCGCGCGCAGGGAAAAGAATAACTTGCGCATGGCATCGGCCAGTTCGGCTTCAAGCGGAACGGCCAGCAGGGCTTCCGCCGCAGCGGTGGCGGCCTCCAGCCGCTTGTGGAGCGCGGTTTCCAACTCTGCCGCGTCCATCAGGGTACGGTGGGCCTGCTCCATTTCGCGCTTTTTGCGCACAAACAAGGCGTTTAAACGGCCCAATGCTTCCGCGCAGGCTTCGTATCCGGGCAGGGACAGCGCCAGCTGGCGTGCGGATAAAATGCGGCTTTTTTCGACGGTGGCCGAGAACATCTCCCTTGCGCGGCCCAGAAGGTTGTGCGCCTCGTCCTGCAAAAGGATGGGGCGGCGTGCCTTGGTCACCTGGGGGCCAAACATGCGCTGCAACTGTACATGGGGGGAAAAGCAGTAGTTTAGATCCCCCAATACAAAGGCGCAGCCATCGGTCAGATCCAGGGCAAATTCAAAGGGACATATATTTTCCTGCTTGCAGATGCGGGAGATGGTGGCGCGGTCAAAGGCGCGGCCCTGCTCCAGGGCGCGCTCCAGCGCCGGGCCGCTGCGGGCATAATAATCGAGCGCACGCGGGCACAGGGCGGGATCGCAGCCGGCATCGGGATAAGGGCAGCAGCGCTCGCGCGCGGTCAGTTCGACAAAAGCCGCATCCAGCCCCAGGGATTGCAGGTGCAAAAGCGCCTGGATGGCAGCCTTGCGCGCCGTCGATTTGGCGGTGGCATAGAAGATACGCGAAGGGGCGCCGCGCTGGCCCAGCCGAAGCGTGGCGGGGTACAGCGCACCCATGGTTTTTCCGATGCCCGTGGGCGCCTCCACCAGCAGGGTTTCTTCCTCCGCCAGGGCGCTAAAGCAGGCGGAGACCATTTCATCCTGCCCGGGGCGCAGGCTGTCATAGGGCAGGGGCAGGCTGGCGATGCTTTGCACCATGGCCTCATAGCGGTAGCGGGCGGCGGTGCGGCGGCGGGCGGCGCGCGATAAAATAGGCTCTACCCGGGCGGTGATTTCCGCCAGGGTCAGCTGATGATCGAAGCGGGCGGTCTCGCCGCTTTGGCTGTCCACACACAGCACGCTGACGGTTTGCAGCCCCTCCTCGCCCAGCATCCAGGCGTATAAAAGTGCCTGGGCAAAAAAAGCGGCGGGCGGGTTGTCCGGCAGGGAGGATACGCTTTTAAATTCCTCAACAACGCGCATGCCATCCGGTGTAACATAGGTGCAATCGATACGGCCGCTGACCTCGATAACGGGATCATCCTGCGGATAGCGGCGGCGCAGCGCCAATTCGCATACGGCATTGGGGGGCGCGGCGGCCTGCAGCGCGCGATGGATTTCCACGCCAAGCTGCATGCGGCCGCCCGATGCCATGGGCCCCAGGCTGCCCGCATCCAGCGCCAAAGCCAGCAGGCGGTGGACGGATATGCGCTCTACAGCCATGCTGACCTGCCCCCTTTCTGCAATGATAATGGTTAAATCCCGTTTAAAGCGGCCCGGCAGCCCCCGGATGGCCGGCCGGCATGCATATGGCCGCAAAACAGGGTGATAAAAAGCAAAAAGGCTGTTTTTCTGATTATAGGGTGCGCCTGCATCCGCGTCAAATCCCTTGCGGGGGAAAGTAAAAAGCGCTATCATGGAGCGGGGGGAAAATAATGGAGCTTTTTATCATCCAGGCGCCCCATGCAAATGCCCTGTACAGGGTGGAAGAGCGCCGGCTGCTGGCGGCTGAATGGGCGGTGGCATCCCGGGGCCTGGAAGGCGCGGAGATGGGAAATTGGATACAGGATAAACATATTGCCGGGTTTGTTGTTGCCTGCAAGCCGGGTGATGAGGAGGCCATAGCGCGTGCGGCGGCGCTCTCCGGCGCGATGGCGGTGTTTGAAAAGCGGCCGGACGGCAGCCTGATGCCGCTTTGCGGCCCAGAGCCTACCCCCTATGATGCCATGGCCGGTATTCTGAAATACAAAGGAAAAACAAACGAAACCTTTACCCGCACCCTGATCCGAATGGCCGTGTTCAGCGGGGATTATGCCGCCGGTTGGCGCGGCGGGCTGACGGTGCTGGATCCCATGTGCGGCAGGGGAACGGCGCTTTTTTGCGCGCTGGCCATGGGCTATCATGCCGTGGGCATTGAGGCGGAGCGCACCCATGTATCGGAGCTTACCGCCTTTACCAACCGGTATTTGCAGCAGGGGCGTATCCGGCATCAAAAAAGCCGGACCTCCGCTACGCTCAAGGGCCGGGAAGCCGGTAAGGTGGATACATACTTGCTGGGGGATGGCAAACGGCTGTCCGTTGCTCTGGGCGATACGGCGGCAGCCCCGGCCTTTTATGGCAAGCAGCCGGCGGATGCGCTGGTATGCGATTTGCCTTATGGTGTGCAGCACCGGCAAACCGCGACCGCCGGCGGGGGATTAAAGCTGCTGGAGCGCGCCATCGAGGGGTGGCGCGGGGCACTCAAGCCGGGTGCGGCTGCGGCGGTATCGTTTAATACCTATACGCTGCCGACGCGCCAGGTGCGCGCTGCCTTTGAAAAAGCGGGCTGGCAGGTGGCACAGGGCGGCGTATATGATACAATGGAACATTGGGTGGAGCAGGCGGTCAGGCGCGATATTGTCATCGCCCGCGCGCCCGGGGCACCACAAAAGGGGAGGGTATAAGATGATCTGTCCTACATGTCGATCCGAAAACCGTGATGGCGCGCTGTTTTGTATTTCCTGCGGATCGCCTTTGCCGAGGAATGAGGCGCCGCAAGATGCGCAGGCCGCCCAACAGCCGGTTGACGCCCAGGGTGGGAGCGGGGCGGAAAATGCCACCGATACTACGGGCAATGGACAAGCGCAAAACCCCTATCAGCCCAGCTACGGGCAGGCGGGGGCACAGCCGGCCAATCCTTATGTTTCGCCCTATGCTTCGTATGAAGCATCGCTTTATCAGGTGCCGCTTAAAACCGGGCAGGGCATGTCCATTGCGGCGCTGGTCATCAGCCTGCTTGGCTGCGGAAGCAACCTGGCCGGCCTGATTATGTCCATCATCGGCATTGTATTTGCCTCCCGCGCGACCAAGTTCCGCGCCTCCGGGCAGGAGCAAGCGGCGTTGGCGACGGCCTCCTGTGCGCATACGGTGGGGACGATCGCGCTGGTTTTGTCCATCCTTGCCTTGGTATCGATCATTGTGATGGTGATCGTGGGCGCGGCGATGATATCCCAATTCCAGAATATCCTCGATGAATTGTTTTTTGATCTTGGAAACGATTTCCCCGCAATCATGGCATGGCTGGGCCTGATCGGGTAACAAAAGGCGCGTGGGTGGAGGCGGCCTGCCTGGTGGCGGCCGCCATAGGGGGAGCGGTGCTGCTATACCGGCTTAACCCATCCCGCGTGCCTTTTATCATCTGCCCGCTGCGCGCATTGACCGGCCTGCGCTGTCCGGCCTGTGGGCTGACGCGGGCCGCCCATGCCCTGCTGCACCTAGATATTGCGGGTATGCTGCGCTACAATTTGCTTTCCCCGCTGATCTTTGCCGGATTGGCCATGGGCTTTGTGCGTTATTTGTTTCGGCGTTTGCGCGGGATGGGCGTGGAACAGAGCATCGGGCTTGGCCTCAAAGGCGGTTTGATGATTGCCGGCATACTGGTGCTTTTTGGCATTGTGCGCAATGTTGTTGGCATATAAGGGGGGAGCGGCTATGCGCAGCTGGATAAGGGGCCTGGCTGTATGGGCGGCGTTGATGGGCGCTTTTTTATTTGGAATGCCCGGCGTGCAGGCGCAGGATATCGGGGAGGAGCTGTCCATTGGTGCATGCATCCTGCAAAACGGGGATGTGGCGGTGGTGGAGTGCATCCGCGTGCGCGCGGGCGAGGATATCAACGGGTTTTATCGCACAATCGATGCCCCGCTGGATAGCGTGAGCGTTTTTAGTTATACCGGTAACGATGATTTGATGCCGGGGGATGAAGCGGGCCTGGAGCCCTATCGCCTGGTGGAAGGGGCGGAAAAGGGGGATAAAAAGGTATATACCCTGGAGCGCCAAGAGGGGGCCACCACCCTGATGGTGTATGCCCCCACTAAAAAAGGGCAAAGCCTGGGGTTGGCCATTGCCTATACATTAAAGGGGGCCGCCACCGCCTATGCCGATTGCGGCGAGCTTTACTGGGATTTTGTCGGCAGCCGATGGGAGATTCCATTGCAGCATATTGGGGTGCGGATTGCCTTTGAAGGTGACGGCGCGCAAAATGGGCTGCACGCGTTCGGCCATGGCCAGGGGCTGGGCCTGGTGGATATCCAGGCGGATGAAGTGCTTTTTACCGTGCCCCGCCTGGAAGCCGGGCAGGGGTTTGAGGTGCGGCTTTTATTTGACCGTTCCCTGGTGCCCGGTGCGGAGGCTTTGAACCAAGCGCATTTGCAGCAGGCGCTGGAACAGGAAGCAAGCTGGGCGGAGCAAGCCAATGCCCGGCTGGAGCGATTGCAAAAGGGAAACCTGGCCGCGCGCATCTATACGGCGGCGGGGGTGTTGACTGCGCTGCTTACCGGCCTGTTGATTTATGCATTTTATACCCGGCCTTATCGGCTGCAGGAGCAGCCCGGGGGCGATTTCCCCGGCGATATGCCGCCTGCGCTGGTGGCTTATTTGATGCGCGGCACAGTAGGCGAACAAGCGCTAAGCGCAGGATGGATGGGGCTGATCGATAAAGGCGCGGTGGTAGCCCAATTAGGCGATGGGCAGCAAGCGCGTTTTGCTGCCGGAAGGCAGATGCCCCTGATGGCGCATGAAAGCTTTTTGCGCAGCTGGCTGCTGGGCCTTGGCGGGGCGGAGGGTGTGACGATGCAGGAAATAGCCCGGACTGCCGCCCAGGAGCATGAAGCCTTTTTGAAAGATTATACCCAGTATGTAAAGCTGGTCGATCGCGATGCCCAGGCCCAGGGCTGGTATGAAAAAGCGCCCCGTGGGGTGCGTGCCGGCGCGGCGCTGGGGGGAATATTGTTTGCCGTGGGCGGCTGCGTGCTGGCGGGGGTATTCGATTGCCCATGGGCGCTGGCCTGTCTGCCTGCCGGGCTGGCGCTGGCCATTTATGGCGTGCTGGCCAAACGCAAAAGCCTGAAGGGGCAGGCAGAGCATGCTGCCTGGCATGCCTGGAGGAAAAAATCGGAAATGTGCCCGGACAAGGGCGGGGAGAAAGAACTGGTTTATGCTAAGGCGCTGGGAATACCCGATAAAACGTTGCGGCTATGGGAAGAAAATATCATCCGCCAGCAGCCAAATGGCCCATTTTATGCCTGGCTTTTATGCCAGGAAGCCCGGAACGACAGCCCGGATGGGGCAATAACGGATGGGCTTGTGGGGGCTGTGGCCGCAGCCCAGCAGGCGCAAGCTTCCGCGAATGGAAGCGGCGGCGGCTTCAGCTCGGGCGGGGGCGGCGCCGGTGGCGGTGGAGGCGGCGGTACGTTTTAATGTGCTATTTGGTAAGATGCTCTTGCCCGGCGGAGGAAAATGGAGTATAATGGCAAAAGCCAATACTCTTTCCTGAAAAATCGAGAGGGGGAACCCACAAAATGAAAAAACGCATCGCTTCGTTGGCGGTCGTTCTGGTGCTGGTAGCTACCGCGCTGTCTGGTTGTAGTTTAACAAAGCTTCGCCCGGCTGCCGGTGCCAAGAAGGGTATTTATACCGATGTGATGAACAGCTTGATGGATGTATGGAAGCAAAAGGGTGGCTTCCGTTTTGCCGATTTGGCCACCTCCAATGGTTCCAGCAACAACCTGCAGCAGCAGGATAACGGTAACGTCGATATTTCCATCATCGGTGCGGATTACCTGTCCTGGTCGCGTGCGGGTACGGGCGCCATGTTGGGAACAAGGCTGTCCAGCTCCGTGGTGCTGTTCTCGCTATACGCCAACTATGTGCAGTTGGTTGTACCTAAGGATTCGGATATTAAAGGCCTGGCCGATTTAAAGGGCAAGCGCATCGCCACCGATGTAAAGGAAACCCCGGCCTTTTTCCATGCGCGTGATTTGCTGCAGATGGTTGGGCTGGATTGGAACAGCACCGGCGAGGGCAAGGATTTCCTGGAGCTTCAGCGTATTTCCATGTATGATGCCATCGATGAGATGAGCGACGGCAATATTGATGCCTTTATCTGTGTTGCGGCTGCGGGCAACCCCTACCTGGATGAGGCGCTGGGCGATGATGAAACGCCCTTCAAGATCATCAGCATTGAAGATAGCATCCTGGAGCAGGCCGCTGCCACTTCCCCTTATTATGTCATAGAAAATCTGCCGGAAGGCGCTTATCAGAACTTTAATGAGCCTGTTAAGACGCTGGCTATCCGTACCTGCATCGTGGTGCGCCGCAGCATGAAGGACAAGACGGTAACCAAGCTGATGAACACGCTGTTTGATAACCTGGATGCGCTGGAGGGCGAGCGTACCGATGAAATCACATTGGAAAGCGCCATCACGGGCATCGAGCTGAGGTACCTGCATCCCGCGGCACTTCAATTCTTTATCGATAAGGGCCTGATCGAGGAAGGCCAGGTTGAACTGAAATAAGCAGATGCATCAAAAACCGGGGGAATTGTCCCCCGGTTTTTTTATTGTGCGGCTGTTTGTGACATGAACGGGATTGGGGCCAAGGTATACCGTTGGCCCGCCGTGGCCAGGTGCCTATGGCAATCGATTGGGGCAATTCCATGGCGGCCGGGGCGCTTTTCTTGACTTGGAGGGACAACTTTGTTATAGTCAAAGCGTTAAAAAGGTATGACTTTAAGGAGGCCAAGGCGGTATGGGCGCATTAGCCGGTTATTCGCATGTATTATTCATCTGCCTGGGGGCGACTTTGTTGCTGGCACTGTGGCCAGCTATTCTGGCCCATCGCAAGGGCCGTAATGCAATAGGGTGGTATCTATATGGCGTGGTGCTGCTGGTGCCTGCGCTGCTGCATGCATGGATGTTGCCCGATGAATTGGCGGAAGAGGATCGCTGGAAAAAAACCAAGAAAATCCGTGCCTGCCTGTTTGGCGAGGGCGTTCAGCCCATGGAGCATGTAAAGGTGCGCGCGGACTGGGCATTTTTGCCTGCCGTCATTGCGGTGGTACTGGTGGTAGCGGTGCCCATTGCCTTTTATGTAGCCAATGGCAAAATGGTTACAGAAACGCGCGACAGCTACCGGCTGGTTCTTAATTCCTTTACGGATTATGCCCTGGCGGCTTTTTGGCTGGGAGTGGCCTGGCTGCTGCCCGGAAAATCCAAAACACGGCTTCCCATGCTGGCTTCGGGTGTGCTGATGGCCATCAATTCCATTTTGCCATGGATCTATACGCCAAACCCCAACCGCCTGGGCAACGAAGAATTTGTCCGGCTGGATTTTGTTACCGGCACGGTGGCGGTATTGCTGGCGTTGGCCGTTATCTGGATGATGCTGACATATGTGGTGGGCAAAAAAGCCAAATGGCCGATATGGATGGGTGCTATATTGATGATAGCAGGCGTGCTGTGGCGCCTGTTTGGCTTTGAATTGGTGCTGGCCGTCGTGCGGGCTACCAATAAGGTGGTAACGGTGCCGGTTGGCTTTATCCGCGTGGCGGCGCGCGCATATAAACGCGATTTGCCCTATGGCGTATTGGCCATGGCTGTTGGCTGGTTTATGCTGCTGGGCATTCAGTATCCCGGGATGTTCCCGTGGATTGGCCAAAAACTGCGCGCCCTGGTTACCCGAAAGGAAAAGAATGAGGGCAAGGAAGAAAAAGCCTGATATGCCTTTTTGATGCTGTAAGGCGATATGGAAAGGCAAGCCCGACTGACTGGCGGCCTTGGCTGAAAGCAGCTGGCGGTGCCAATGGAAAGCTATAGGCAGCACAATCATGAATCCTGCGGACAAGCTCCGCAGGATCATTTTTATAGGTACCGTTGCCGGGAATGCGTGGCTTGGCATGAAACCAGGCTTTACCGCATCAAGGTTGCGCCCTGCTTTTGGCTGTTTGCGGGCAATCCGGCAAAAAATTGGGATGGAATATCGCCAAGATAAGAGTGTGCAGGAAAAAAGGATGCGGCTGACCAGAGGCCGAAATGGGCGGGCTTGCGTTGCGGGCATGGGTAAAATATGGTATGATAAATCGAATATAGCAAGCAACCGCATGAAGGAGGAATCCCACATGACTGAACAGGCCCTGCTGGAGATGATGACCCAGCCGTCCCCCCAGCTGGTGGATTTTTTTAAAACGCTGAAAGGCGATATCATGGTGCTGGGGGCCGGTGGAAAAATGGGCCCCAGCCTGTGCATCCTGGCTGCCCGGGCGGCCAAGGAAGCAGGCAGCAATACGCGCATTATTGCGGTATCGCGCTTTTCCGATAGCAAGCTGCCCCAACAGCTGAATGCGTATGGGGTGGAAACGCTGTCTGCCGATTTGATGGACGATGCGGCGCTGGCGGCATTGCCCGATGTGGACAACATCATTTACATGGTGGGCCGCAAGTTTGGCACCACCGGGGCGGAGCATCTGACCTGGGCGATGAACGTTTATCTGCCCGGCCGGGTGGCGCAGCGCTTCCCCAAATCCCGCTTTGTTGTGTTTTCCTCCGGCAATATTTATCCGTTTATGCCCATTACCCAGGGTGGTGCCCGGGAGGATACACCGCTCAGCCCCGTGGGCGAATATGCCACCACCTGCCTGGGGCGCGAGCGGATCTTCACCTATTTTTCCCAGCAGAACAATACGCCCATGGCCATTTACCGCTTAAATTACGCCATCGATTTGCGCTATGGGGTGTTGTATGATATCGCTTCCGCCATTTGGGAAGGGCGCAGCGTATCGGTTAATATGGGGTGCTTTAACTGCATCTGGCAGGGCGACGCCAACGAATGGGCGCTGCGCCTGCTGGAGCATTGCGAGGTGCCCGCCAAGCCCTATAACATTACCGGCCCGGAAATTATTTCCATCCGCCAGACGGCGCTGGAATTTGGCCGCCTGCTGGGGCGCGATGTCAAGCTGACGGGCGAGGAATCCACGCAGGCGCTGCTCAACAACGCCTCTGCCACGCACAAGATGTTTGGTTATCCGCGCGTGGGGGTTGCCCAGATGATGGAAATGGTTGCCGATTGGGTCAAGGGCGGCGGCGTTTCGTTGGGTAAACCCACCCACTTTGAAACAACGGACGGCAAGTATTAAGGGGGGCTATGAACATGATGAATGCGGCAAAATGGGAATTGCTTAAAAAGGGTGCGTTTATTCCCGCCAACCCGTTGGTGCTGGATGAAAACCGCCAGTTGGATACGCGCCGCCAGCGCGCGCTGGTGCGCTATTACCTGGATGCAGGCGTGGATGGCCTGGCTGTTGGCGTGCATACCACGCAGTTTGCCATTCGCCAGCACGGCCTTTTTGAGCCGGTGCTCAAGATTTCGGCCGATGTAGCCGCCAAGGAAGCCGGACGTACGCTTTTGATGGTGGCCGGCGTTTGCGGGCCGACAGAGCAGGCTGTGCGCGAAGCGCAGATCGCCCGCGATTTGGGATATGATCTGGTGCTGGTCAGCTGCGGCGGATTGCCGGGCTATACGGAGGATGAACTGATCGAGCGCGCCAAAAAGGTAGCCGATGTGCTGCCGGTATTTGGCTTCTATTTGCAGCCGGCGGCGGGCGGGCGCTTGCTGTCGCGCGATTATTGGCGGCGCCTGGCGGATATCCCCGGCGTAGCCGCTATCAAGATGGCGCCCTTTAACCGCTACCAAACCATGGATGTGGTGCGCGGCGTTATGGAAAGCCAACGCTGCGATGACATTACCCTGTATACCGGCAATGATGACAACATCATCGTTGACCTGCTGACGCCCTATTGCCTGGAGGCGGGGGGGCAGCTTAAAACCAAGCGCATCATGGGCGGGTTGCTGGGCCACTGGTCGGTATGGACCAAGAATGCCGTGGAATATTTCCATCGCGTCAAGGCCATTGCCGACAGCGGCGCACCCATCGACCCGGAAATTATGACGCTGGCTGCCCAGGTAACGGATGCCAATGCCGCGTTCTTTGATACGGATCATAACTTTTTGGGATGCATCGCCGGTTTGCATGAGGTGCTGATGCGCCAGGGCCTGATGGCGGGCCGCTGGGCGTTGGATCCCAAGGAGGATGTATCGGAGGGCCAGGTGGAAGAAATCAACCGTGTGCGCCGCGCTTATCCGCACCTGTGCGATGATGAATTTGTAGCGGCCAACCTGGAAAAGTGGATGCGCGATGACAAATAAGCCAATCCAAGGATGGGTGCTGCGCCTGGTGCGCGGCGCCATGATCGCGGCTATTTACGCGGCGTTGACGCTGCTGTTAAAGCCCATTTCCTATGGCATGATCCAGCTGCGCTTTTCCGAGGCGCTGACGGTGCTGCCCGCCTTGTGGGTGGAGGCGGTGCCCGGTCTGGCGGTAGGGTGCCTGATTGCCAATGTGCTGGGCGGCATGGGCATATGGGACATTGTGCTGGGCACGCTGGCCACGCTGCTGGCCGCGTTGACCACGCGCGCGCTGCGCAAAAAGACTGCGCTGGTGCCGCTGCCGCCGGTGCTTTTCAACGCCGTTATCGTTGGGACAATGCTGGGCATCCTGTTGGCCCAGCCGGTGGCACTGTGCATTTTGTATGTTGGCATTGGGCAGGTGTTGGCCTGCTACGGATTGGGATTGCCGCTGTACATCAAGCTGGCAAAATCCCCCCTGGGGCAGGACAATCGCCCTTAACAGGATTCGAAAAAGCCCCCACATGGCCGGAAAAACGTGCCATGTGGGGGCTTTTTTAGCATTCGGGGCCTTGCCTGCCCAGGCAGCATGGGTGCCTTGGGCAAAGGCGTGATCGGGCACGGCTTGAAGCTATGGAACAATGCCACAAACCGTGATGCCGGCCGGCTTTAGGCCTGGGCGCTTTGCGGCGGGATGGCGCCGACGCCGGGCAGGATATAATGCGGCCGGTAGGGGAAGGCTTTAAGGGATTCGCGGCTGGTTACGCCCGAAAGCACCAGCACGGTTTCCATATCGCTTTCAAGGCCGGCGACAATATCGGTATCCATCCGGTCGCCGATGACCGCGGTTTCATCGCGCGTTGTGCCCAGCTGCTTTAAAGCGTGGCGCATCATCAACGGGTTGGGCTTGCCGACAAAATAGGCGCTTTTGCCGCTGGCCAGCTCGATAGGGGCGATCAGGCTGCGCGTGGCAGGCACGATGCCGCTTTCGGAGGGGCCGGTTAAATCGGGGTTGGTGCCGATCAGCTTGGCGCCCGCGCACACCAGGCGCACCGCGCGCTCGATATGCTCGTACCCATAGGCGCGCGTTTCACCGACCACCACATAATCGGGGTTGACATCGTTCATGGAAAAGCCTGCGGCGTACAGCGCGTTGATCAGGCCGGCCTCGCCGATGGCGTAAATGCTGCCGCCCGGGCACTGGCGCTGCAAAAAGGTGGCAGTAGCCAGGGCGCTGGTGTAAAAATGCTCTTCCCCTACATCCAGGCCCAAACGGCGCAGCTTTTGCTTAAGTTCCCGGGGCGAGCGCTCCGAGCTGTTGGTTAAAAACAGATATTCCTTTTTGTTTTCCTTCAGCCAGTTGATAAACTGCGGCACGCCGTCCAGCAGGCGGTTGCCGTGGTAAATAACACCGTCCATGTCGCAGATAAAGCCTTGCTTTTTGCGAAGAATGTCAAGTTCCATACAAATTCCTCCTTCAAGTGGGTTGCGTTTGATGCTGGAATACAGAAATCATCGCCAGGATGTTTTCCACCGGGATATCATAGGGCATGGCGTGCGTGGGCGCGGCAATGTAACCGCCCCCCTGGCCCAAGGTGGCAATCAAGCGCCGGGCCTCCGCCTGCACCTGTGCCGGCGTGCCGTGGGGCAGCACATGCTGGGTGCTTAGCCCGCCCCAGATGGCCAGGCGGCTGCCATAAGCCTGTTTAAAGGCAGCGGCATCATAGATTTCCGATTGAAAGGTTTGGTAGCATTGCAGGCACATGTCGATCAGATCGGGAAAAATCTCGCTGATATCCCCGCAGGAATGCTGGGAAACAAACAGCCCGGCCTGGCGCACGCGGCCATACAGCCTGGCCATGCGCGGCCCGATAAACCTGCGCCATAACTTGGGCCCCATGATCAGGCCCTTCTGCTGGCCCCAATCATCCCCAAAATGAAAGCCGTCCAGCGGGTGCTGCAGCGCGATATCGACAATTTTCAGGTTGCGCTGGCAGATGGCATCGAGCAGTTCGTCTGTAAAATCGGGCTCCAACAGCATGTCGGCCAGAAAGTTTTCCATGCCGCGCAGCGTCCATGCCCGCTCAAACAGCGTAAAGCCGATGGCGCCAAATAAAAACGTGTCCCCCCGGTTGGCACAGGCATCCGCAAAAAAAGCATCCACCGCACGCTCATCCAGCGGGGGAAGGTGGATGAGGGCGGGATCGGGCTCGGAGATGACGGTGCCCTCCAGCGTGCCGATATCCTTATCCGCGCCGGAACGGTTCCATACTGCGCCAAAGGCATCGCGGAAATAGCCCGGGCGAATCTCCTCCCACGGATCTTCATATGCGGCCATGGTGATGTGCGCGCCATAGGCGGTGCGGGCATCCGATATGCCGGTTTCCCGCTGGAAAATTTCCGCCAGGGGGATGGTCATTGTAAAATCGTAGGGGACAAAATCGGTTTGGCGGTGCGAAAGCGCCTCGATAACGCGTTGGCGTTTTGTCATGCCATTCCCCCCTTTTTTTCATTATATCAGAAACCGGGCCCCAGAAACAGGGCGATTACCCCGATTCCATGCGGAAAATGGGCAATATCGTGCGCCTGCATGGGGGCGCGCAGGCTTTGAGCCAATGCCCATGCAACATAGTAATGATAATCTTTGAGCTAAAGGCCAGGGGCTCCCTTGCCATATCGGCCTTTTGATCGGGGGGATTTAGCGTTTCTTCAGCCTTTTCAATAAACCATGGCTACCCCGGCCTCAATACCACAATGCCATAAAACCAGGGGTGCCCATAATATGCCGGTGGAAAACAGAAAAATTGGTGCTTTTTGCACCTTCTTTGTTTGGTTGCGGATGCCAGGGGGACAGAGTGTGGTATAATAAACTGCATTTTAATATACCATGTTATTTGGAGGCTGTTATGAGCGATATCGCCTCGCCCGCGCTGGCCGGGCAGGGAAAACTAAAGTTAAGCTGGGCTTCGGGCTATATGCCCCTGCTGAATGCCATTGAAAAGCAATACGCGCCTTCCAAGCCGCTCAAGGGGCTGCGGGTGGCCGTATCCGTGCATCTGGAGGCCAAGACGGCTATTTTGGTTAAAACGCTGGCCGCCATGGGCGCTGCCGTGCGGGCAACGGGGTGCAATCCGCTGTCCACGCAGGATGATGTGGCCGCCGCTTTGAACGAGGTGCCTGGAGTGGAGGTGTTTGCCCGCCATGGGGTGGACAGCCAAACCTATACCCGGCATTTAAAAATGGCCCTGGGCGATGGGGTGGATGTGTTTATCGACGACGGCGGGGATTTTGTGCAGCTGCTGCATAGCGAGCTGCGCGCCCTTTTGCCGGGTATCCGCGGCGGATGCGAGGAAACGACAACGGGCGTCATGCGCCTTAAGGCCCGGGAAAAAGCCGGGGAATTAAAAATCCCCATGATTGCCGTCAATAACGCCCGGTGCAAATACCTGTTTGATAACCGTTATGGCACGGGCCAATCGGTGTGGGATGGCATCGTGCGCACCACCAATGTGGCGGTGGCCGGGCGGTGCGTGGTGGTGGCCGGATATGGATGGTGCGGCAAGGGGGTAGCCATGCGGGCCAGGGGCCTGGGCGCGCGCGTCATCGTGTGCGAGGTGGATGCCACCAAGGCCATCGAAGCGGTTATGGATGGCTTTGAGGCCATGCCCATGATGCAGGCCGCCCCGCTTGGCGATATTTTTGTTACCGTTACCGGCTGCAAGGGCGTTATCCGGGCAGAGCATATGCAGGCGATGCACGATGGCGCCATTCTGTGCAACGCCGGGCATTTTGATGTGGAAATCGATAAAACCGATTTGGAAACGCTGTGTGTGGAGCATCACGCCGCACGCAAAAATATCGAAAGCTATATCATGCCCGATGGCCGCGCGCTTCATCTGCTGGGCGAGGGGCGGCTGGTCAATCTGGCGTGTGGGGACGGCCATCCCATTGAGGTTATGGATGTATCCTTTGCCCTGCAGGCGCTATCGGTGCTGCATGTGGCAAGTGGCGCGCTTCAAGCGCCAGGCGTTTATGCCGTGCCGGAGGAGTTGGACAATCGTGTGGCCCACATGCGCCTGGCCTCCATGGGCGGTGGCGTGGATACATTGACGCAGGAACAGCGCGATTATCTGGAGGGGTGGAACGGATGAAGCTGGATACCCTGATCCAAAACGTCCGCCTGACGGATGGCAGGCAAGGTGCCTGGTATATTGGCATTGCAGATGGCGCCATCGCCTGTATGGGGCCGATGGCTGACTGCCCCCCGGCATCGGAGGCTGCACGCGTGGAAAACCGGCCGGGATGTATCGCCATTGCGGGGCTGCAAAACGCCCATAGCCATGTGGCGATGACGCTGCTGCGCGGCCAGGGCGGGGATTTGCCGCTGGCGCGTTGGCTAAACGAAGCCATTTTCCCGCTGGAGGACCGCCTGGACGAGGAAGCCGTTTA
Source organism: bacterium (assembly GCA_029006015.1). GTDB lineage: Bacteria > Bacillota > Clostridia > Christensenellales > SUG1161 > SUG1161. Next base: position 10,962 of record JAQXFY010000124.1, on the reverse strand, counting down.
CTGGGGCGCCAAGCTGGGGATGCTGGAAATGCTGTCCGGCGGCATTACGTTTTTTGCGGATATGTATATGATGATGGATGCCGTGGCGCAGGCTGCGGTGGATACCGGGATGCGGGCCGAGCTTTGCCGGGGGCTGACCTCGGGCGAGGATGAGCAGGGCAAGCTGGCGGGCGCGCTGGATTTTGCCGACCGGTGGACGGGCGCCGGCGATGGGCGCATCACCTGCGCGCTGGGGCCGCATGCCGAATATACGACCACGGAAGGCTTTTTAAAGGAGATAGCCGCGGCGGCGCGCCAAAGCGGGCTGCCGGTACATGTGCATGCCAGTGAAACGCGGGATGAAGTGGCGGGCTGCGTGCAGCGCCATGGTGTAAGCCCCATCGCCTATTTGCAGCGGGTGGGGCTGCTGGGAAGCCGGACGCGCTTGGCCCACTGCGTGGCGGTGGATGGAGAGGATATCGCCCTGTTGGCCGAAAGCCGGGCGCTTGCCGTCCATTGCCCGGGCAGCAACTTAAAACTGGCCAGCGGGATAGCGCCCATATCCCGCATGCAGGCAGCCGGTGTGCGACTGGCGCTGGGCACGGATGGCCCGGCCAGCGATAACCGGCAGGATATGATGCGCGCGATGTACCTGTGTGCGGTGCTTCAAAAGGGTATAACGGGCGATGCGCAGGCGGGCGGTGCGCGCCAGGCGCTGGATATGGCCTGTGCGGGGGCATGCCTTGCCCCGGGCCTGCCGGCGGATATCGTGCTTATCAACGGGCAAGGGCTGCACCTTCTGCCCGAACACGATGCGCTGTCCACCGTGGTATACGCGGCAGGAACATCCGATGTGGTTATGACAATGATCGCCGGGCATATCCGTTATCTGGATGGCGCATTCCCGGGCATCGATGTGGAGCAAACCGTGCGCATGGCGCGCATGCATCAGCAAAAGCTGTTGCGTGGAAAGGAGTAATCCCATGAATAAACTGTGGCGCAGCACATTGGCAATGATGATAGCGGGCGCGCTGGCCGTGCTGGGCGCATGCGGCTCGCCCAAATGGGTGGCCATGGAAGGCGATGCCCAGGCTTCCGGCCAATTTAAAAACTACATATCCTCCGGCGCGGGCGAAACCATGCGCGCCGGGGAAGAGATGGAAAACATAACCCTGTCCGGCATCAAGGCCATGGCCTCCGGCAAGGACACGGTGATAGAACTGACGATGGGCCAGGGGGAAAACGGCCAGGAGGCCCTGGCGGCCATGCCGTATGTTGAGGTATCCTCCATGAATGCCCCGGCGCGCATTATCTTGTGGATGGAGGGCATTGGCATGATGGCTGCGCCGGAGATCGTCGATGAGTGCCTGGTGCAAAACACGTTCGAGATTATTCCGGTGGAAGGGCAGCGCCTGGGGCTGGTGTTCCATTTGACCGCGCCCGCCGCCTATGCCGTTTCCTATGAAAATTCCAAGCTTACCCTTCACCTGAAGCAGGAAAAGGAAGGCAGCCAGGCCGGATACCATGTGGTATGGTACGATATGGATGGCTTTGTGGCGGGCAAACTGCCGCTGGCCGGCCAGTATAAGCTGTGGCCTTCCCTGTGTGCGGATGAGCAGCATAAGGTGCTGATTTCCGCCCGGTTTGATTCCCAGCAGCAGGCGGAGGATTACCGCCAGCGCATCGTGGATGAGTTGCAGGATGAAGTGCAGACGGCGCGTTTGCAGGTGGTGCAGCTGGAGGCTGGTGCCCTGCCCGCTTACAGCAACCAGGCCGATATGAACGAGATCGCCCAGCAGCAGCTGGTGCGCAAGGATGGGGAACTGATTAACCTGCCCGTTGTCATTGAAAACGGGCGCCTGCTGACTACCTCTGCCGATGGCAAAATTCGCTTTTTCTGCGTGGATGCCGTCGACAGCGAGGAAACGCTTTTATATATCCAGCAGGAAAACGGCGTGTTTAATGCGCTTGTGCCGCAAACCTTTCATAACATCGATGAAGCGGCGCTGTCCCCGGATGGCAAGCTGCTGGCCTTTGTCGATTGCCTGTCCGATGATATGCGGGTAGTCAACCTGTACAATATGCAAACCCAGCGCCTGATGACGCTGTCCGAAGAAGGGTTGGGCATGGCCTCCATGGGGATGACCTGGTCCTTTGACAGCCGCAAGCTGACGGTTATTGCCGGGGAAAGCGAGATTTTGGGCGGCGGCGGCTTGCAGGTGCGCCAGTATGTCATCGGCGAGGATGGCACGGGCACCATCACTGCCCTGGAGGAGCAGCCCGCCACCAACGGAAAAACCATGCTGGGTATCGACGGCAAGTATTATATTACCCAGGAGACGGAGGATGATCTGGGCGCGCTGTATGCCATTGATTCGAGCGGCCGCACCCTGATTGCCCAGGCCGCCAACGCCACGATGTCCGCCGATGGACGTTATATGGCGTATATCAAAAACCTGTCCGAAGGGGAAAATGCGCATTTTGTGCTGGTGCTTCGCAGCATCGAAACCGGGGAGGAAACCATCCTAAGCGATGGGGCTTCGATGATTATCCGCATGTTCTTTGCGCCCGATCAGAACACGCTGTACTACGCCCTGGACAATATGGATTTTACGGATACCCATCCCTTTGAGTTGTATTCGATTGCGTGCGGCGAGCAGGCGCAGGGCACCTACATCTGCGATGTGGCCAGCCCCATGCTGGATGCCGCGGGCCAGGGGCTGATCTACATCAGCCTGACTCTTCAGCAAAACGGCGTGTACAATGTGGCCACCTACTCGCTAAACCCGGCCAACATCGGCCAGTAAGCGGCTGTAAGGCTTAAGCCCCCGCCCGGAGAGTCGGGTATCCGCAAGACGGTATTGGGCATGGATGCAAAAGGCGGCGCAAAATCGCAGGGGCAGATCGTGCCGCAGCGGGTGAAGCGAAAGCGGATTGATGGTTGATGCCCAGAACGCCCGGGCCAAAAGCCTGGGCGTTTGCTGTGCCAGAGGTGGATTTTTGGCATTTTTATGGTATACTTTATCCGGCAAGAGGGTGGAATAAATTGAAATGTGCAGGGATAGCCAATGCCTGCGCATTGCTATTCCATGTGAAAAAGTGCTTTGCAACATGAAAAATCCCCATTGGGCAAGAGGAGATGTGTATGATGAAGCGGCAAGTTACAATTCGTCCGGAAGAACATAAAGATTATAAGAGCATAATTTCCCTTATTTTGCGTTCGTTTCAGCAGGGAACAGACTATTCTGATGGAACCGATATTATTGCATTGGTAGAGGAAATCCGGGATTCGCAATATTATATTCCGGAATTGTCCTTTGTTGCGGAATTGGATAACAAGGTGGTGGGGCATTTTTTGTTTTCCAAATTTCCGCTGTCCCCTACAAAAGAAGGCGGGCATGATCATAAGACGGATTCCGGGATTGTGATGTTGGCACCTGTATCTGTTCATGCTGATTATTTTCGCCAGGGCATTGGAACTGCCATGTTGCATATGGGCATTGAAAAAGTGAGGGCATTAGGCTATAAGGGAATAACCGTTGAAGGAAATTATAAGTTTTATAATCGGGTTGGGTTCCGAACATCATCGGAATATAACATTTTTCCAACAAGCGGATATCCAATGCAAGAACCCCGATGCATGATGTGCCAGGAAACATATGAAGGCTCATTGGATGGCATACAGGGGTATATCGTTTATGACATGTATTTCAATGCATAAAATGGCAGTTTTTCCATGCCCCCAAATGATCAATTCCGGATTGCCGGGCTGACGAAAAATGTTTACGCATGAAAGGGCGCACTTGTATATGCTGCTACTGGGAATATCGTGCGAAGTGCGGCCTTGCGGCGCGCCAAAGCTTTCCTTTACATAGGGGAGCCTTGGGCGTGCCCGCGCCGATACATAACGCGGAAATCCTCCGTATGACCAGCGCATACGGGGAGGCACTGTTTTATCAACACCGCCCGGACAGGGCGGGGCTTTTTTGTTTTGGCCATTCTGCCGGGGCAAGGCAGGCGCAGGCGACGCTGTCGGCTGCCCGGCGGCGCCGTATATTGGAATATGGAAAGCCCCCCGGGCTTTATAGGGCAAGCGTGATTTTATTGTTTTTTGTATATCTACTAGGCAACCGGATGGAGATGGCCTATAATATAAATTGCTTGGAAAAGGTAAAGTAAGTGTGGGCCTGTCACGGTGGCATCGGGAAAGATCGGCTTTGCGCAAAATACCTCGCCGGTTGGCGTTTTTTGCGCAGCTCCTATCCACAGCGCAGGCCCAATGGTATGAAGGAAACCAGGTGCTTTGCATCGGCTGGCGTTTGTGTTATGCTGCATAGGAACCGGCAGCGCGCCGGTAAGGCATCATCAGGAAAGAAGGAAAAGGCAGGTTGCATACCGGGCAAATCGAGTTTGACAACATCACCCAGCAGGCCACGGTCTTTGGCGCGTTTGATGCCAACATCCGTGCCATTGAGCAGCAGTTTGGCGTATCCGTCAGCCTGCGGGATTCCCAGGTGGAGGTGTGCGGCGATGCGCCGGAGGGCGTTGAAATGGCCATGGAATGCCTGGATACGCTCAAGCGCATGTACGATATCGGGGAGGAGCTGGATTCTTCCGCCGTCGGCCGGGCGGTGGAAATGGTGCGCAGCGGCGATGTGGAGGACAGCCTCAGGGCGATGAGTGATATCGTCATCGTCACGCACAAGGGCCAGCCCATCAAATGCAAAACCATCGGGCAGAAGGCCTATGTCAAGGCGCTGCGGGAAAATACCGTTACCCTGTGCATCGGCCCGGCAGGCACGGGCAAAACCTATCTGGCCGTGGCGGTGGCCATTTCGGCGCTGCGGCGCAAGGAAATAGACCGCATCATCATGTCGCGCCCGGCGGTGGAGGCGGGGGAGAAACTGGGCTTTTTACCCGGGGATCTGCAAAACAAAGTCGATCCCTACCTGCGCCCGCTGTATGATGCCTTCAATGCCATCGTCGGCCCGGAAGTGACGCAGCGTTATTTGGAAAAGGGCATCATCGAGATCGCCCCGCTGGCCTTTATGCGCGGGCGGACGCTGGATAATGCCTGCGTTATCATTGACGAGGCGCAAAACGCTACGCTGGATACCCTTAAAATGGTGTTGACCCGCTTTGGCGAGGGGGCCAAAGTTATCTTAACCGGCGATGTTACCCAGATTGACCTGCCGCGGGAAGCGGCTTCCGGCCTGGAAAAATGTGCGGAGCTTTTAAAAGGCATCGAGGGCATCGCAGTGGCCAGGCTGAGCAACCGGGATGTGGTGCGCCATAAGTTGGTTAAGGAAATTGTAAAGGCGTTTGAAAAATATGAGCAGCGCGCGCATCTCGCGCCGGGCCAGCCGGCGCGCAGGGGCAATGGCCAACGGCCCCAGGGGTAAACAGCGCATGCTTGATATGGATAAAAACGTGCCTTCGGGCACGTTTTTGCCTTTGGCGGCGCGCGGCCGGGCATCAAGCGCATGGGGTACCCCTTCGGTACCATATGCCGGGAAAAAGGGGCCGGATAAAGGCGTTTATAGGGGCATATCTTAAAAGGAAGGGCGTACGCCCTGTACACCAAGGCCCTTTATGATGTACAATAAGCCTATATATCGATAACAATTGTGTTTTTAAACATGGTACTGCCGGGATATAAACAGGCATGCAGGGGATGCAAGCGGAAAATACCATCAGGAAGGGAGCGCCCGTTGGCGTGCGGATGCACACCGCGGGGAGGGGAATATGGACGTTAAGGAAAAAAACGGAAAACAGGCCCGCAGGCTGCGCTGGAAAGCCGGGGCGGGGCGCAAGCGTAAAAAGCTGCGTGCGCCCTTGCAATGGAAAAGAATATGGTGGTGGGCGCTGCTGCTGCTTAGCATGGTGGTGGTGCTGGGCGGCTTTATGCTGGGCACGGTTGTGCCCAAACGGTATGATTTTAAGGCGGGCGATGTGGCCACCCAGTCCATCAGCGCGCCCCGCGATGTGGAGGATACCGTAACCACCCAGCTGTGGCGCCAGAACGCGCGCGACGGTGTGGCGGAGGTATACAAGCGCGATGAAAGCGTGGCTACCCGGGTTATCACCAACATCGGTTCGTTTTTCCTGCGCTGCCGCATGGCGGCGGAGGAAGTGACCCTGTGGAAGAAAAACAACGGGGAAACCGGCCCCGTCAACCTGTCCAGCCTGGATGCCGAAACCAGCGACAGCATAGCCAAAACCTTATATGATAACCTGTGGCAGGATGAGCCCGATCTTTTGCAGCTGGTGCTCAACTCTACCCCCGAGCGCATCGGGCAGCTGAGCACCAAGGTGCAGGCCCAGGCCCAGGCGGAGCTGGATAACGGTGTTACCCAATCCCAGGTCAGCGATGCCTGCCGCGGCATTTTTACCGAGCTTAGCATGCTGGGCTTTGAGCTGCTGGAAGCCCGGCTGGGTTATGTAGCGGCACAGCAATATCTTACCGCCAACCGCATGCCCGATCCCGAAAGCACGGAGCTTGCCCGCAAAAAGGCGGAGGAATCCGTCCAGCCGGCTATGTTCCGCATGGGCCAGCGCATTGTTACCGAGGGCGAGGTGATGAGCCAAGCCCAGATCGAGGTGCTGCGCACGCTGGGGCTGCTATCGGAAAATGGCAAGGGCGATTGGCGGCTGGATACCGGCCTGCTGCTGCTGGTGGTAATGGTGGTGGGCATGATTGCCCTGTACATTGCCTATTTTGAAAAGGATATGCTATCCTCCCCATCCCAGTGCGTGCTGTTGTGCGTTATTATCACGCTGGCGATGGCGCTGAGCTTTCTTTTGATGCGCGTCAGCACGCCGCTGGCATTATCGGGCGTTTTGATTGGCGCGCTGCTGGTGGCATGCCTGCTGCACTCGCGCATGGCCATTATCGTGGGGGGCATGCTGTCCATTTTAAGCGGGCTGATGGCAACGGGTGCCGACAGCCTGTTCAATGCGGATATGATGGTGTATGTAGCCGCCGGGCTTTTATCCAGCATGATGGGCGTGTATGTTTTAAACAAACAGGTGCAGCGGCACAAGGTGTTTGAAAGCGGTATCGGCATGGGCGTGGTGGGCAGCCTGATCTATGTGGCCGCCGGGCTGATGACGGCGGGGGTATGGCAGGATATTTTGATCGATGCCCTGACGGCGCTGGGCGCCGGGCTGATCAGCGCCGCCTTTGCCCTGGGCACGCTGACGGTATGGGAAGCGGTTTTTGATGTGGTAACGCCCATGAAGCTGATGGATATCGCCAACCCCGACAGGCCGCTGCTTAAGCGCCTGGTATCGGAAGCACCGGGCACATACAGTCATTCCATCGCGGTGGCCAACCTGGCCGAGCGGGCGTGTGAGGTGATCGGCGCCAACGCGCTGTTGGTGCGCGTGGGGGCCTATTACCACGATGTTGGCAAGCTGCGCCGGCCCATTTTCTTTGTTGAAAACCTGCTGGGGCGGGAAAACCCCCACGACAGGCTGACGCCCGATATCAGCCGCCAGGTTATTTTGATGCATGTCACCGATGGTGTTGCCCTGGCGCAGAAAAACCGTCTGCCCAAGGTGATTCAGGATATCATCCAGCAGCACCACGGCACCACGCTGATTTCTTATTTCTACTATAAAGCCAAAAAGCAGGCCGAGGCCAAGGGAGAAACCGTCGATGAAAACCTGTACCGCTATCCCGGCCCGCGCCCGCAGACCAAAGAAGCCGCCATTCTGATGCTGGCCGATTCGGTGGAAGCTGCCGTAAAAGCCATGAACAACCCCGCGCGCGAGCAGGTGGAGGAGCGTGTACGCGCCGTCATCCGTGCCAAGATGGAGGATAACCAGCTGGTGGATTGTCACCTGACGCTGCGCGAGCTGGAGCAGATTACGGTGGCCTTTATGGGCACGCTGCGCGGTTTTTATCACGAGCGCATTGCCTATCCGGCGGGTTCGCTGCCCGCGGAGGAAGAACGTCTGGAGGAAGGGGAGGCGGCTTCGACATGATGCTGGAATGGCAATGGGAAGGGATTGAGCGCCAGGAGGCGCTGGAAAACATCATGTCCAAGGCGATGGACAGCGTCATCAAAGCCTTGCAGCTGGATGGCCGGATGTCGGCTTTTATCTGGATGATGGATGATGCCAAAATCCGCCAGATCAACCTGCTGCATCGCAACATTGACAGCGCAACGGATGTGCTTAGCTTTCCGGCCATCGGGCTTAAAGCACCCGTTAGCCGGGGGGAGGATATGCGCCGCCATAAAAGCGCCATCGATGCGGAAACTGGCTGCGTTATGCTGGGGGATATCCTGATTTCCCTGCCCCGGGCGCGCGAGCAGGCGCAGGAATATGGCCATTCCCTGGAACGGGAAGCGGCTTTTTTGTGTGTGCATGGCCTGCTGCACTTGCTGGGCTATGATCATCTGACGGCCGAACAGGCCGCCCCCATGCGCGCGATGGAGGAAACGGCGCTGTCCATGATCGGTCTGTCGCGCTAGGAAAACGGAGGATGGCATGGAACATTCGGGATTTATCGCGGTGCTGGGCCGCAGCAACGCCGGCAAATCAACGCTGGTCAACCGCCTGGTGGGGCAAAAGGTGGCCATCGTATCCCCAAAGGTGCAGACAACGCGCAGCCGCCTGATGGGCATCTACCATGGCGACGGCGTGCAGGCGGTGTTTCTGGATACCCCCGGGGTGCATACGGCTAAAAACCGTTTGGGCCGGTTTATGATGCAGGAGGCCTGGGGGGCGCTGGAAGGCTGTGAACTGGCGCTGGTGCTGGTGGATGCTACCCGCGGCATTTTGGAGGAGGAAGAAACCCTTTTTGCCCGTGTAAAGGCGCTTAAAACGCCGGTGTTTTGTGCGGTTAACAAATGTGATGCCGTCAGCCGGGAAGGCCTGATCGATGTGCTGGCCCGTCTGCCGGGGGAGGTTTTTGCCGATATTTTTCCCATCAGCGCGCGGACGGGGGAGGGGGTACCCGCCCTGTCCCAGGCGCTGTATGCTGCCCTGCCGGAGGGCCCGGCCTATTTTCCGAAGGATATGTATACCGACCAGCCCGAGCGGCGCATGGCGGCGGAGATCATCCGCGAGCAGGCGCTTTTGCACCTGCGGGAAGAGGTCCCCCATGGCATCGGCGTGGAAATTGAAAAGATTGTACCGGAAAAGGAAATCACCCGCATCGAAGCCATGCTGATCGTTGAACGTGCCGGCCATAAGGGCATTGTTATCGGCAAGGGGGGCGGCATGCTGCGCGCCATTGGCGAGGGGGCCAGGATGGAACTGGAGGCGCTCTTTGGCGGGCAGGTTTATTTGAAATTGTTTGTCAAAGTGCGGGAAAACTGGCGCGATAGCGCTGCCGCGCTTAAGGATTTGGAATATACATCCGATTGATGCAGGAGGAACCATGTCCACGCTATCCACGCCGGCCATTGTGCTGCGCACCGCCAATTACCGCGATTATGACCGCATGCTGACCTTGCTCAGCCCCGAGCACGGGCGGCTGAGCGCGCTGGCACGTGGCTGCCGCAGGCCGGGGGCCAAGCTGCGCGGGGCGGTGCAGGTGTTTCAGACGGGGCAGTATTTTTTTGCTTCCCGGCAGGACCGCCTGACGCTGACCCAGTGCGAGCTGGGGGAAAGCTATTATAACCTGCGCTTTAACCTGTCTGCGCTGGAGCATGCCTCCTATATCGCCAACCTGTGCGAGGAGGCGGCCGTGCCCGGCCAGGCCGATCCGGAATTATATCAGCTTTTGTTGGACACATTGGCGCTTTTAAACGGGGGCACCCCGCCGCCCGAGGAAGTGCTGGTGCATTTTGTGGTGCGCCTGATGGCCCATCTGGGTTACCGGCCGGAGGTGGAGCGCTGCCTGGAATGCGGGCGGGAAATCCAAGGGGATGCTGCCTGGGATGCGGAAGCCGGGGGCATCCTGTGCGCCGATTGCCGGGGCAGGGTAACCTCCCGCGTGCGCCGCACACGCCTGAGCGCCCAGGCGCGCATGCGCATGGCGCTGATGATGCGCACCCCTATTTTGCAGGATTGCCGCACCCCATTGGTGGAAGGCGACAGGGCCCAGATGCTGACCGGCATGCGCCCCTTTGTTGCCGAGCGGATCGAGCGGTATTTTCCCTCCCAGGCCCTGCTGGAGCATGGGCAGGGGCAAAAGGCGTAACAACAAAGGCTTATCAGGGCAAATATATCCCGCCAGCGGATGAAAACAGACGCTTTATAGGGCTGTAAGACAGCTCTTTACCCCATGATGCCGCCGGAAATGGGCCCATCTGGCCCGATCAGGGGCCTGATGCGGCAGCCCACAGAAAAGGGCGCTTTTAGGCCTGGCTATACATGGAAATTTGAACGGCCTGTATGGGACGGGCAGGTTTGCCCTGTTTGCAATGGCGGCCCGTGGTGTTTGATAAAAAAACCGTCTTTTTAGGCATATTCCCTTGTCAAATCGGAAAAAATTGGTTATACTATCTGGGTTATACGAGGGTAAAAGATGCGCGCGTGCGCAACATCAAAAAGGAGGCTCTTCCATGGCAACGAAGTATGTCTACATGTTCTCCGAGGGCAACGCGTCCATGCGTAACCTTCTGGGCGGCAAGGGCGCCAACCTGGCCGAAATGACCGGCCTTGGCCTGCCGGTTCCCCAAGGGTTTACTGTCACTACCGAAGCCTGCACCCGTTATTACGAGGATGGCAAAACCATCGCCCCCGAAATCGTCGATCAGATTTTCACCGCGCTGGCCGAGGCCGAGCGTATCAACGGCAAAAAGTTTGGGGATATTGAAAACCCCTTCCTGGTATCGGTTCGTTCCGGCGCCCGTGCTTCCATGCCCGGCATGATGGATACCATCTTGAACCTGGGCCTCAATGATGTCAGCGTCCAGGGCCTGGCCCGTCTGACCCAGAACGAGCGCTTTGCTTACGACAGCTACCGCCGCTTCATTCAGATGTTCTCCGACGTCGTTATGGAAGTGGAAAAGAAAAAGTTCGAGG
>JAQXFY010000123.1 GCA_029006015.1 bacterium | reverse complement strand
TGTATTATACCTTCAGCGCTATGACCATCATCCAGCAGGGCAGCAATTTTGCCTGGTATCAAATTGTCATTGGTATCGTGGGCATCCTGTCCCTGGCGGAGCTTTGCCGCCGGAGCGTGGGCCTGCCGATTTTGATTGTGGCGGGCTGCTTAATTCTTTACGCGCTGTTTTTTGGCTTGTCCAATCCTACCTTGTCCGGTAAGCTAAACTACATGGTGCATTATCTGTTTTACAGCAAGGAAGGCATCCTTTCTACGCCGGTTAATGTTTGCTCTAAGTTTATCGTGGTGTTCATTATCTTTGGCGCGTTCTTGGAGCGGACGGGCATTGCGGATTTTTTCATCAATATCGCTAATGCCGTTGTAGGCGGATTTTCCGGCGGGCCTGCTAAAGTAGCCGTTGTGGCCAGCGCCATGGAAGGCATGGTTTCCGGTTCCTCGGTTGCCAATACGGTGGGTTCCGGTTCCGTTACCATTCCCTTGATGAAAAAAACGGGTTATAAGCCGGAGTTTGCCGCCGCAGCCGAAGCATCCGCCTCCACCGGGGGGCAGATCATGCCGCCCATCATGGGTGCCGCTGCCTTTTTGATGGCGGATTATGTAAGCGTTCCTTACAGCAACATTGTTGTCCGCGCGATTTTGCCGGCGGTGCTGTATTTTGCCGGTATTTTCATTACGGTTCACTTGGAAGCCAAAAAGAACGGCCTTCGGGGGCTGAGCCGGGAAGAATTACCCAAAATCAAACCGCTGCTCAAGCAAATTTATCTGTTGCTGCCGCTGGTGCTGCTCATCTATCTGGTGGGTACCAGCCAGCGCTCCATTCAGTATGCTGCGGCCATTGCGATTGTGGCGGCCGTTGTGGTCAGCCTGTTTAACAAGGGCAACCGCATTACGCCCAAGCGGATATGGGAAGCGCTGGCCGCCGGTGGCCAGGGCATGATTACCGTAGCGGCTGCCTGCGGCATTGCCGGCATCATTGCCGGTACCATTACCATGACCGGCCTTGCCAATATCATCATTAACGGCATTGTGGTCTTGGCCGGTAGCCAGGTGATTGTCGCTTTGGTGCTGACCATGCTGTGCTGCATCGTGCTGGGCATGGGGGTGCCCACCACGGCCAACTACTGCATCATGGCGGCTACCTGTGCCCCCATTCTGGTGCGCATGGGCGTGCCTGCCATTGCGGCCCATTTCTTTGTGTTCTATTTTGGCATCGTTGCCGATTTGACGCCGCCTGTTGCCCTGGCAGCCTATGCCGGTGCGGCCATTGCGCAGGCCAATCCCATGAAAACAGCGTTCACGTCAACCAAACTGGCTATCGGTGCCTTTATCGTGCCTTATGTGTTTGCGCTGAATCCCGCTATGCTGTTTGTTAACACTACCGCGTGGGAGGCTATTTTGATCTGCATCACCGCGTTGGTTGGCATTTTTGCGGTATCCGCCGCACTGGAAGGCTTCCTTCTGCACCGCATGCCCTGGCATCAACGGCTTATCAGCTTGGTTGGCGGATTGATGCTGATCTATCCCGGCCTTGTCACCGATACCATTGGCCTGTCTTTGGTAGCCGTCACGGTTGTTATTCAGATCATTACAAGAAAGAAGGTTGCCTTGGCATAACCAGGCCATTGGGCCCATTTATTTGGCTTAAAGAACCGTATACCCACCGGGGGCATACGGTTCTTTTTTATTATACGGCCGAATGCCGGAAACAGGGGAGAAGAATCAGCTTTCAAGGTATGTTGCTTTTTTCTCAAAGAACCTGCTGTTGTGGGCAAAAATAAAATGGATATATTGCTGTCTGAACGGCGGATTGCTTGATCCGGCCATTTTATATTAGGAAAGCATCGCTTACCCCATTTAACAATGGAATATATTCACCTTGCGCTTTCCTGCCCGGCCCGCCGCACAGGGAAATGGCCCAAAAGCAAAAGCGGTGTATAAATGCGCGTTTGGCCGGCATTGCGGAAGGCACCAAATGCGCCGCAGGCACATAGGGGAAAGGGAGGTGATCGGTTATGTCTTCTTTTAGTGGTGCTTCCGGCTGCCGGTGCAATCGCCCCGGCGCAGTGGCTGTTATCAAAGGGTCGCCCAAATATCCCGATATCCGTGGGCGCGTCCTGTTTTTTCCAAAATGCCATGGCGTTTTGGTGGTGGCAGATATCTGGCATCTGCCCGATAGCGGCGATCCCTGTAAGGGTGCCATTCATGCCTTGCATATTCACGAGGGCGGCTGCTGCACGGGCACGCAGGAAAAACCTTTTGCCGATGTCGGGGCGCATTTTAACCCCAACGGATGTCCGCATCCTTATCATGCCGGCGATCTTCCGCCGCTGTTTGCCCACCATGGCCATGCGTATAGCGCAGTGTTGACGGGGCGTTTTACCCTGGAGCAAATCATTGGGCGATCGGTCATTATCCATAGCGGGGTGGATGATTTTACAACACAACCCTCCGGCAACGCAGGGGAAATGATTGCCTGCGGGGGCATCCGCGCATGGAGGGCACCGGGGCGGTAATGCCGGCGCATCGGGGGCACGATGCCACGGCGCCCCGGTCAGGATGGGCGGTAGCGTTGGGGAGAAACGGCGCCCACGCCTGCCGCCCTGCCGCGCCAAGGAAAATGGTGCGCTGGCCCATGTGCGGCACGGCCCCAGGCGCAGTCCAGCATGAAATTATGTTTTATGTGCAGGTATATGCGGGCACGGCAGCCTGCCTGAAGCTGCGGGGTTTGTTTGCTTGAGCAGGTTTTTTGTGCATTTTGCATGCACAGTTATATTGATTTTGGTATCTTGATGCATTATAATAAAACATAGTTTTAGAACGCTGTTTCAAAACGTGCGTTTTTGATAAGGAGGTGCCGAATATGCCGCCAAAACCAAAGTTTACCAAACAGGAAGTTGCCGCCGCGGCGCTTGCCATCATCAAGCAGGACGGGGTGGAGGCGCTGACCGCCAGAAGCCTGGGCAACCGGCTGGGTTCATCGGCCAGGCCGGTCTTTACCACCTTTAAAAACATGGAGGAAGTCAAATTGGCGGCGCGGGAGCTGGCCTTGCGGGAGTTTGAGCAGTATGCCAGCGATTTTGAGGGATATACCCCTGCTTTTAAGCGGATCGGCATGCTGATGGTAGCCTATGCCATCCATGAGCCGGAGCTGTATAAGCTGCTGTTCATGCAGGAGCATACACAGGGAAAAAGCTTTCAAAACACCATTCAGGATCTGGGCGGCATGGTGGAGATTTGCATCCGGCTGATTCAGCGGGATTATGATCTTTCCCCCGGGGAAGCCAGAATGCTGTTTGAACAAATGTGGGTGCATGCCTTTGGCTTGGGCGCCCTGTGTGCCATGAAGGTTTGCGATTTTACGGAGGAAGAAATATCCGAAAAACTGGGGCAGGTCTTTGTTGGAATGGTGATGGTCATCAAATCCGGCAAAATGAACGATTATGTCGTTCATCCGGCCAAGGATGCAAAAGCGCCAACGCTGGTAAGCCGGTTGATGGAGGATGCGCTTCCTACGCAATGGTAAAGCCCGGCTCAAGGCATTTGGATGGGGCAGCCATCGTGCCCCTTGCAACACAACCTGCATGCCGGAAATGGCTCTGGCACCGCGGCTATACGGATTATCTTTTTCTAAAATCGAAAACAAATGCAAAATGGAACCGCCAAAGGTTATCGGTATTGGGATAGGAAAGGGGGACCAGCCATGACGATTAAAAAGGCCCAGGTGGATGATTTGCAGGAAATCCTTGATTTGCAGTATCTTGCTTATCAAAGCGAGGCAAAACTTTTTAATCACTGGGACATTCCCCCTTTGAAGCAAAGTTTGGCAGATATACAAAACGAATATCGCAGGGGCGTTGTTTTAAAAGCGGTGGATGAAGCGGGGCATATCATCGGTTCTGTCAGGGGATATGCGGCCGACGGAACTGTTTATATTGGCAAATTAATGGTCCATCCGAAAAAGCAAGGGCAAGGCATAGGAACAAAATTGCTGCTTGCCATGGAACAAAAATATCCGAATCAAAGATATCAGCTTTTTACCAGCACCAGAAGCAAAAAGAACATCCTGTTTTACGAGAAAAGGGGCTATAAAATTTGCGACACCCGGAAAGTGGATGAAGCCTTACAGCTTATATACCTGGAAAAATATCATGCGCCCGGTTAAATTTTAAATAGCTCAATGGGCTTGGCATTTGGGCGGGACCGGTTGGCCGTTGAAGCCAAAGGTCAACCCCAAAGCCTGTTTTGACAGGCGGCTTTTGATCGGCAGGGCGTGGCCGCGCATCCTGGCGTGCCGGCCTGGGGGATGATGGCCGCCCCATCAGCGAATGGAGGGAACCTGTGGTGACAAAAGATCAATCGATGAAAATTATGGTTTTTAACGGCAGCCCCAAGCGGGAGGCCAGCGATACCCTGCATCTGACGCGCGCTTTTGTGGATGGGATGAACGATATCCAGGAAAACAGGGTGCATACCATCCATGTGGTGGACCGGCATATCGAATTTTGCACCGGGTGCTTTACCTGCAAAAGAAACGGCGGTGCCTGCATCCACCATGATGATATGCAGGAAATTTTGGAGGAAATCCTGGATTCGGATGTGCTGATTTTCAGCTTCCCGCTGTATTGCTATGGCATGCCGGCCCCCCTAAAGGCGCTTATCGATCGCACCATGCCCCTGTCCTCCATGGCCATGGAGAAGGTAGGCGACCGTTATGTCCATACCGCACAACGGGATTTTTCAAAGCTGCGTTATGTGATGATCTGCGGATGCGGTTTCCCCAACAGCAACAACAATTTTGAAGCCATGGCGCTGCAGTTTAATATGATGTTCGGGGCGGATGCGGCTATCCTGACCGTGCCGGAAGCCCCCATGTTCAATGCGCCGGAGGCGGAACCGGTAACCAAGCCGTTTCTGGAAACCGTCCAGCAGGCGGGGCGGGAGTATGCCCAAAGTGGGCAAATTTCCCCCGAAACCATGGAAAAACTGGCCGTGCCCATGATCCCGCAGGAGGTTTATGCCGCAATTGTCAATGGGGGAATGTCATAAAAATCCCCTTTTTGAAATTTTGCGTGTTGCGGCCGGATATTAAAATTGGCCTGCAGCTGCCGGCACGTTATGTTTGGCTGTTTGTCACTTGAACAAAGGAGGCGCTCCATGAGCAACGTCATTGAGATTGAACATTTATCCAAAAGCTTTGGCAAGGTAAAAGCGGTGCAGGATCTGAGTTTTAACGTCAAGGAAGGGGAGTTGTTCGCCTTTTTGGGAATCAACGGCGCGGGAAAAAGCACCACGATTTCCATTATGTGCGGGCAGCTGGCCAAGGATGCCGGCTATGTACGCATTGGCGGGGCCGATCTGGATCGGGATACCGACCGGATCAAGCGCAGCCTGGGCGTGGTGTTTCAAAATTCCGTGCTGGATAAGGCGCTCAGCGTTCAGGATAATCTGGAAAGCCGGGCGGCTTTGTATGGCATTACGGGCAAGGCTTTTAAAGCCAGGCTTATCGAACTTTCCCGTCTGCTGGATT
>JAQXFY010000122.1 GCA_029006015.1 bacterium | reverse complement strand
ATACATCTGGTGCCGTGTCCGCGTAACGGATCAGTATAACGAGGTGGGTACCCCCATCAAGGCGGTTGGCGTTATCACCGATATTGAGCATGAAAAACGGATGATCGATGATTTAAAGCGCAAGGCCGAGCGGGATGCCCTGACAGGCCTTTATAACCGGGAAGAAACCGAGCGGCAGATCAGCCGGTATCTGGAAAGCAAGCCCGAAGGATGCAATGCCATTCTGATGATCGATACCGATAATTTTAAGCGGGTCAATGATAGCCAGGGCCATCTCTTTGGCGATGCGGTATTGTCGAAACTGGCCGCCAGCATGAAACGCTTGACGCGCAAGAGCGATGTGGTTGGGCGCATTGGCGGGGACGAGTTTATGATATTTTTAAAAAACATGCCCAACCGAAAGGGCGTCGAAAGAAAGGCTGCGCAGCTGCTGGACATGTTCCGCAATTTGTTTCAGGATGGCAACCGGTGTGTTCAGATAACCGGCAGCATTGGTGTAGCGGTATATCCATGGGATGGGGATGATTTTGCTTCCCTGTATCATGGCGCTGATGTGGCCCTGTATCAAGCCAAAAAACAGGGCAAAAATCAGTATGTGATGTATGATCCCAAACAGTTTTTTGCCGTGCCCCAAAGGGGATATTCATCCCTGGGCGCCACCATTGATTCGGATCAGCAGTATTCGGGCATCCCCAGCGATCTGACCAGTTATGTTTTTCAGATTTTATACGGGGCCCAGGACATGGATGAGGCCATTGAGCTGATCCTGGAAATCGTCGGCAAACGCTTTGATGTAAGCCGGGCGTATATCTTTGAAAACACAGAGGATGGCCTGTATGCGGATAATACCTATGAATGGTGCAATGAGGGCATCCGGCCAGAAAAGGCAAACCTTCAGAAGGTTCCATATGAGGGCCTGGACGGTTATCAGAATCTGTTCCAGAATGACTCGATTTTTTATTGCCGGGATATCCATGAGCTGACGCCGGCGCAGGCGGCTTTTTTTGAAAAACAGGGCATCCGCTCTACGGTTCAATGCGCCATCAATAAAGATAACCGTTTCTGCGGCTTTGTGGGCTTTGATGAGTGTACGGGCATGCGGCTGTGGACCAAGGAAGAAATCGGCATGCTGTCCCTGGTGGCCCAGATGCTGACAACTTTCTTGCAAAAAAAGCGCGCAATGGAGCGCGATGCCAGGTTGGTTGGGCAGCTGAGAAATATATTGGATATGCAGGATGCCTATGTCTATGTGGTTAACCCGGAAACCTATGAGCTGCTGTTCCTTAACGCTAAAACCAGGGGGCTGGATTCCCAGGTTCAACTGGGAATGAAGTGCTTCAGCACCTTCTTTGGCCGCGAAACGCCGTGCAAGCACTGCCCGCTTTGTACGGCACAGCAAAACGGGGAATTTTATAACCCCCAATATGATGTCTGGACAAAGGTGCATACCGTGCCCATACAATGGAAAAACAGCCAGGCCGCTCTTTTCTCCTGCTATGATATTACCGCATATAAAAAGATGCAGAGCGCCGATCAGTAGCAGAATAAGGCCAGCACCATATAAAATGGCAGCCGGAAGCCAAGCCGGCTGCCATTTTTATGGCTTTATCATCCGCCGGTTTGGGGTGGAAGGGCCATGCGCTGCGGCAGCCAAACATGCAGTAAACCGGCCGTGCCTGTGATAGGCCAGGCAAACATGTGCGGATGGGGAGGGAGTGTTTTACGCAATCCATATAAAATAAAATCCCCCAACCTGGGTTGGGGGATTTTGTGCTTGGGTGATAAAGATGTTATTTCGCCTGCATCAGGGCGACGGCCACCGCCACGGAGGCACCAACCATCGGGTTGTTGCCCATGCCGATCAGGCCCATCATTTCCACGTGCGCGGGCACGGAGGAGCTGCCTGCAAACTGCGCGTCGGAATGCATGCGGCCCATGGTATCCGTCATGCCATAGGAGGCGGGGCCGGCAGCCACGTTATCCGGGTGCAGCGTACGGCCCGTGCCGCCGCCGGAAGCCACGGAGAAGTACTTGCGGCCGTTTTCGACGGTCCACTTCTTGTAGGTGCCGGCCACGGGGTGCTGGAACCGGGTGGGGTTGGTGGAGTTGCCGGTGATGGACACATCGACATGCTCGTGGATCATGATGGCGACGCCTTCGTTAACGTCGTCCGCACCGTAGCACAGCACCTTGGCCTTTTCGCCATCGGAGAAGGCGCGCTCTTCCACGATGTTGAGCTTGCCGGTGGTGTAATCATACTGCGTGCGCACATAGGTAAAGCCGTTGATGCGCGCGATGATGTAGGCGGCATCCTTGCCCAGGCCGTTGAGGATAACCTTGAGGGGCTCCTTGCGAACCTTGTTGGCGGTACGGGCAATGCCGATGGCGCCTTCAGCCGCCGCAAAGGATTCGTGCCCGGCCAGGAAGGCAAAGCAATGGGTTTCCTCACGCAGCAGCATGGCAGCCAGGTTGCCGTGGCCCAAACCGACGCTGCGCTGATCGGCTACGGAACCCGGAATGCAGAAGGCCTGCAGCCCGATGCCCAGCGATTCGGCCGCTTCGGCGGCGCTGTTGTAGCCGCGCTTGAGCGCGATGCCCGCACCCAGGGTATACGCCCAAACCGCGTTTTCAAACGCGATGGGCTGGATTTCGCGGACAATCTTTTCAACGTCTACGCCCTTTTCCAGGAGCGTATCGCGCACCTGCTCCAAGCTGGAATAGCCATATTCCTTCAGGCAGGCCTCAATCTTATCGATACGGCGGTCATAACCTTCAAAACGAACCATGAGGTGTGCCTCCTTTACTTCGCACGCGGGTCGATGACCTTAACAGCCTCAGCAAAGCGGCCGTAGGTACCCACGTTCTTTTCGTATGCAGCTTTGGGATCGGTGCCAGCGCGGATGGCATCCATCATCTTGCCAAGGTGCACAAATTTGTAACCGATCACTTCATCGTTTTTGTCCAGGCCCAGCGCCAGTACATAGCCTTCCGCCATCTCCAGGTAGCGGACGCCCTTGTCCTTGGTGCCGTACATGGTACCAACCTGGGAACGCAGGCCCTTGCCCAGATCTTCCAGGCCGGCGCCGATGGGCAGGCCGTTCTCGCTGAAAGCAGTCTGCGTGCGGCCGTAGACGATCTGCAAAAACAGCTCGCGCATGGCCACGTTGATGGCATCGCAAACCAAGTCCGTATTGAGGGCTTCCAGCAGCGTTTTGCCCTGGAGTACCTCGGCAGCCATAGCGGCGGAGTGCGTCATGCCGGAGCAGCCCAGCGTTTCCACCAGCGCTTCCTGAATGATACCTTCCTTAACATTCAGCGTCAGCTTGCAGGCGCCCTGCTGCGGTGCGCACCAGCCAACCCCGTGGGTCAGACCGGAGATGTCGGAAATCTGCTTGGCAGCAACCCAACGGCCTTCCTCGGGAATCGGGGCGGGGCCATGATGCGGGCCTTTGGCCACACAGAGCATTTCCTGCACTTCATGCGTATATTCCATGCCTAATTCCTCCTTGATGTGATGACGTGCATACGCATGTATTATATCATATATCACAGCCTTTGTCTTTATATCGAAACGGGATTGGACGGCTGAAGTTGGCCATTGACGGCGCATAAAAGGTATGGTAGGCTACCTATAAGCAATATATGGATATGGGTGGGGATGATATATCATGGATAACAGGTTTGGCAAGCAGGTCAATGCCGCGCGTACGGAAAAGGGCATGGGGGCCAAGGAGCTGGCCCGCAAGGTAGGCGTCAGCGAGCAGGTGATCTTGGATATCGAATCGGGCAGGCGGGTAGCTCCCGGCGATGTGGCAAACCGGCTGTCGCGCGTGCTGGGGCTGGAAGAAATATCCGTTAGCAGCTGGTTGGATGCGCCCGATGTACAGCTGGGGGATCCCTCCACCTCCCGCTTGCGCGCGCCAAAGGCCAAAGCGGCCCCGGTCAAGCAGGAAGCCCCGCGGGAGGATGTCAGCTCGCTATGGCTGTCGGCCATGCGCGGGGTGGTACGCGCGGTTCCCGTGCTGGATGATGCCAAGGCGCCGGCGCGCGATGTGGTTACGCCGGAAGGCAAAATCGCAGGCGCCCCGGCAGAAAAGGCATTTTATATCCGCTGCCCCGATGATGCATTGGGCTTTAAGGGCGTGCCCAAGGGGGCGTTCCTTTTGTGTGTGCCGGTGCGCGAGGTGGCGGTGGGCATGGTGGTTGTGCTGCAAAACGGCGCCAACCGCCAGGTGGTGGCCATTAATTCCCTGACAGTATCCAATATGGAGGTGCTCTCCGGCCCCGATATGCCTGGCCTGGTTCGCACCACGCTGCACCGCGGGGCGGTGCGCGTATTGGGGCGCGTCGTTCGCTCGGAGCTGGATTTATAAGGATAAGCCCGGCGGATGGGGCAAAAATCAGGCGCTTTGCCATGCCCGGGCTTTGGCCGGTATGGGCGAGCGAGGGCAGGCGGGCCTACGGGAAGAACCATGCCATTGGGCGGTTGGATACGGCTGCCAAGGCAGGTGCGGTTGTGAGGCCATACAATCAATTATATACAGGCCATTGAATAAGGCCGATGGATGTTTCCATCGGCCTTGCTTTTTTGTTATTTGGGTGTTGTTGATGCGCAGCCCCAATGCGCCCTTTGGTTCAGGGAATGTGCTGCTGTTTGGCGCGCGCTTTTACAAACCTTGGGGGCTGGTTTAATGGACACGCAGGGCGGCCGCCATCACGCGGGAAGCATCCTCCGCCTTAAGCATGGCTTTTAGGTGAATGCCGTCTTCCAGGTATTCGCACGAAAGCACCTGCCCGCGGGAGTAAGCCTGGGAGACCAGCGCCCCCGCGCTCATGGGCAGCACAACATCCAGCACCCTGCGCATGGAGGCTAATGTATCGCGGATGGCGCCAAGCAGGGCATCGATCCCCTGGCCCGTCCGGGCGGAAAGGGATACATCCTGCCCTTCCTCCGGGGGCGCTTCCAGACGGTCGCATTTGTTATATATGGTCAGCATGGGCTTGCTGCCTGCCCCCAACTGCTGCAACACGTTGCCGACTACCTGCATCTGGCGTGCACGCGCCGGGGAGGAGGCATCCACCACATGCAGCAGAATATCGGCAACTAATGTTTCCTCCAGCGTGGCGCGAAAGGCGTCGACCAGATCATGCGGCAGCTTGTTGATAAAGCCGACGGTATCCACCAGCAAAAAGGCGCCGCCATCGCTTTCTACTCGGCGCGATACCGGGTCCAACGTGGCAAAAAGCTTGTCCTCCGCCAATACATCGCTGCCGGACAGGCGGTTGAGCAGCGTCGATTTACCGGCATTTGTATAGCCTACCAGCGCTACAACCGGGATGGAGGAGCGCTCGCGGCCGGTGCGGCGGATTTCGCGCTGGGCTTTGATGGTATCGATTTCCTGTTCCATTTCAAAGATGCGCCTGCGCAGCCGGCGGCGGTCAAGCTCCAACTGCATTTCGCCAACGCCGCGCCGGGCACCGCCCCCGCCGCCGCCGCCACCGCCCAGGCGGGACATCATGGTGCCATAGCCGCTTAAACGGGGAAGCAGGTATTTCATCTGAGCCAGTTCCACCTGCAGGCGGCCTTCCCGGGTAGAAG
>JAQXFY010000121.1 GCA_029006015.1 bacterium | reverse complement strand
TTCTCCTTGTCAGCGGCGGACTGCTGGCTGTTGTTTACACCAGAAAGCGTTTCGCCAGATAAACGGATAACCGAATTTTGCCCTCCTGTCAGAACAGGGATTTTGACAGGAGGGCTTTTTGTTGGTCGCGGGCCTGCGCCTGACCGCTGCCTTGCTCCGCCGGTCTGTCGTGCGTTCCTGATACTTTTTCAGTCAAAATGGAAAAAGCTGTTCAGCGAAAAATGTGAATACCCCTTGACAAAACTGCTTGCATGTGGCCTGCGGGCATAGCGCCGCCTGGACGCATGGGGGCTTTTCGTGGGCCCTTTGGCGGGAAATAGGGTTTTTATGTGAAAAAGATGTGGAAACGATGGCAAAGCGATGCATCCATCCGATATAATCGCGCCATAGCAGACAGGGAGTGTGACACCGGGCATGCAGCGGGATTACGGGCCTTACCGAAACCAGGAAGATTCCAAACCAAACCATAAACGCCAGGCCATGCTGCAGGGCCTGCTGGTGATAGCCGTGGCATTTACCGTATTTGCCATGGGCATGCTGCTGGGCCGCGCCAGCGCCAGGCTGGTTTTCGGCGGGCAGCCTGCGCCCACCATCCGCCCCACACCGGATGGTCAAACGCCGCCTGTGGTTATGATAACCCCTGCCCCTTTTGCCGGGAATGCCCGGCCCACGCCGGTATCCCCTGTTGCCTCCGCACCGCTTTATGGCAGCGCTGCGGAGGATTGGATGCTGACATTGGTCAACGCTGCCCATCCCATGCAGCCGGGCTATCAACCCGAGTTGGCGCCGGTGGGCGGCGGGCATGCGCTCGATGTGCGGGTGGTGGATGCGCTCCATGCCATGCTCGAGGCTGCGCGCCGGGATGGGGTGGAGCCGGTGGTGTGCTCCTCCTACCGCACACAGGAAAAACAGCAGCAGTTATTTGAAAGAAAGGTTGCCCAACAGCAACAAAAAGGCTTGCGTTACGATGCCGCGGTGGCTGCTGCCAAAAGTATTGTTGCCTATCCCGGCACCAGCGAACCTCAGCTGGGGCTGGCGGTGGATATTGTATCCTCCGCTTATCAGGTGCTGGATGGCAAGCAGGCGCAAACCCCGGAAGCCATGTGGCTAAAGGAAAACTGCGCGCGCTTTGGCTTTGTTTTGCGCTATCCCCCCGATAAATCCGCCGTTACCGGCATTGTGTTTGAACCATGGCATTTCCGCTATGTCGGCGTGCGCGCCGCGCAGGATATGATGGCAAACGGCCTGTGCCTGGAGGAATATTTGCAGGCCATCGGGCGTTAAAAAACGCCATGCACACCTGCTCTTCCCCCTGTTGCCCCGGCCTTATGGCCGGGGCGTTTTGATGTGTGGAAGATAAAACAAGGCCGCAGCCTTGGTGCCATGCCCGGGGACATGCTGCCATGCAAGCGGCGGCCGGGCCATGGTTGACAGGCGGCATTTTGCCCGCTATGCTGGAAACAGCACATAAAAAGGGGATAGCACAATGAACCTGTATGACAAACTTATGGAGCAAATTGATACCATGCCCATTATCGATACGCACGAGCATCTGCCCCATACCATGGAGGCGGTGCTGCCCGGCGAAAAGGATGTGCTCAACCGATGGCTGCGCCATTATCTGAGTGCGGATATGGTTTCTGCCGGCATGACGGAGCAGCAGCTGGCCTTTGCGCGCGATGCCTCCGCCCCGCTGATGGCGCGCTGGCGCGTGGTGGAACCCTTCTGGCAGGCCTGCCGCTATACCGGCTATGGGCAGGCGGTTTATCTGACCGCGCGCGATTTATATGGCGTGCAGGATATTACCGCCGATACCCTGCCGCTGCTGCAGCAGCTTCACCAGGCAATCTATCAGCGCGATTTTATGTACGAGTTGATGCACGATAAGCTGCACATCGAAAAAGCCATTCTGGATGGGTTTACCGGCACGCCGATGGATAAGGACAGCCGTTTGTTTGTGCGGGTATGGAACCTGCACGCCATGCTGTGCGGCGGCCCGGGGGCGGATCCCTTGACCGCGCCTGCCGAAAAGCAGGCCAACCTGGCCACGCTGGATGGCTGGATGGGCGCGGTGGAGGCCACGCTGGAGGCTTTGGCCCCGCACATCGCGGCGCTCAAGTGCTCCGTAGCCTATACGCGCAGCCTGTCTTTTGAAAAGGTGCCCTATGAACAGGCCAAGGCCGCCTATGCCCGGGATTATGAAAGGCGCAAAAGCCACCCCGATGGCGAATTGCCGCGCGAGGTGCAGGATTTTATGCTGCACCATATCCTTGGGCTCAACCTGCGTTACGGGCTTCCCGTGCAGGTGCATACCGGCCTTCTGGAGGGATTTGGCAACCGGCTGGATCATTCCAACCCCATGCACCTGAATGACCTTTTGCTGGAGCATCCGGGCGTTCATTTTGATATTTTCCACATTGGCTGGCCCTTTATTGGGGAGGCCACGGCGCTGGTTAAAATGCATCATAACGCCACGCTGGATTTTTGCTGGGCACACATGATTTCGCCAAGCAGCGCGGTGCGTGCGCTGATGGAGGCGCTGGACAGCGTGCCCGTCAATAAAATCATGGCCTTTGGCGGGGATTATGTGCCGATCGATCTGGTATATGGCCATGTGACGCTGGCCAAGCGCAACCTGGCGCGCGCGCTGGCAGCACAAATTGAAATGGGGGCCATGTCCGTGGAGCAGGCGCTTGATTGCGCCCACCGCATGCTTTACGATAACCCCAAACGTGTATTTAAACTGTAATGGGGCATATTGCCGGGCGATCCTTGGGGCTACACCTTTTTTGAAATGGCGGATGGGTTTTACCATAAGACGGAATGGGGAGGGGCGGCATGGCCCCTCCCTTTCTATGCCGGCCGGCCATCCATGCAGGGGGCGTTGGATGAAAAGAGGGCGCGCCTTGCCCTGCACAAAGGGAAGGCCCCAAAATGGATGCTGGCGGGCGCAAAACATGGCCGCCGCATCTGGCCGGCAGCGCCTGTATGCGGGGGCGCTGTCCGGCTGAAAACCGGCGACAAGGGGCCGGTAGAATCCATCGGGCTTCTTGCGCCGGCGGGCGGTTTTTGTTATGATAACGTGTAGTGCGCGAATTTGCACGGTTATGATAAAAAGAAGGGGGCTTGGCGGTGGCACAGATGGGTGCTATGGGCGCGGAGGCGCTATGGAACGCCATATTGGACAGGCTTAAAACCGAATTGCCGGCCCTTTCCTTTAATACCTGGTTCCAGGAAACCCGCGCGGTAACCGTCATGGAGCAAAAGCTGATCGTTACGGTGCCGCATGAATATGTGCGCACCAATCTGCTGGAGCGGTGGGTGCCCACCATCGAAGCGGCCATGGGAGAGCAGGGCTGCGCCGGCATGCAGGTGCAGTTTATCCTGGAAAGCGAAAAATCCCTTTTTGCCGAGCAAATGCAGGCAACTTCGTATGAAGAAACCGGCCTGATGTCCCAATTTTTGTTCGATAATTTTATCGTGGGGGACAGCAACCGCCTGGCCCACGCCGCAGCCAAGGCCGTGGCGGAGGCGCCTGCCCAGGCCTATAATCCCCTGTTTTTATACGGCGGTACGGGGCTGGGGAAAACCCATTTGATGCACGCTATCGGCAATTACATCCGGCGCAACAACCCGGCGCTGCGCATTTTATATGTATCCAGCGAGCGCTTTACAAACGAGCTTGTGCTGGCCATCCAGAATGCCCGCGGCCGGGGGGACGATGCCAACGCCGCTTTCCGGCGCAAATACCGCAGCGTGGATGTGCTTTTAATCGATGATATCCAGTTTATCGCCGGGCGCGAAAGCACCCAAAGCGAGATTTTCCATACCTTTAACGATCTGCACAGCCACAACAAGCAGATTATCCTGTCCTCCGACCGGCCGCCCAAGGAAATCCCCCGGCTGGAGGAGCGGCTGCGCAGCCGCTTTGAAACCGGCCTGATCGCCGATATTCAGCCGCCGGATATCGATACGCGTATCGCTATTTTGCAGGATAAAGCGGCGCGCGATAATGTGCGCGTGGCGCCGGAGGCCGTTGCTTTTCTGGCGGAATCCTGCGAAAACAACGTGCGCGAGCTGGAAGGCACGCTGACGCGTGTGGCGGCTTTTGCACGGCTGACCGGGCGCACCATCGATCTGGATTTGGCGCGCGAGGCCATGAAGGGCATCCTGCCCCAGCGTACACGCCAGGAAATGACGCCAGACGGCATTCTGGAGGCCGTGGCCCAGGCGCAGGATGTCACGGTGGAGCAAATCAAAAGCCCGACGCGCTCTGCCCGTGTGGTCATGGCGCGGCAAATTTCCATGTACCTGCTGCGGGAGCTGACAACGCTTTCCCTGCCGCGCATTGGCGATCTGTTGGGCGGGCGGGATCATTCCACCGTGCTGTATGGCATGGATAAGGTGGAAAAACTAATGGCAACCAACACCAATTTGCGCCAACAGGTGTATGACCTGCGCCGGCGCATTACGGGGGAATAAAGGCACCGGCTGGTGCGTTTACATGGCAAACAAGGGGCGGCCTGTTGGCCGATGTTCGTAAAGCAGCGAATCCTCCGCATGAACCCGATCATGCGGGGGATTTTTGTGTGCGGGGTTGACGCGGCAGCGCCAAGGGAGGCTATGGTGCGCTGCAAGATGACGCTTCGCGCGATGCTCCCGACAGGCGCGTATACAGGTGCGTCCTTTGGTTTCCAATGGGATTTTTGATGGCCCGATATTTCCTTGCTCCCCCTTGTTTATTGCATACAGCATATTCAAAAATATGCAAGGAAATTTACCGTCTACACAGGAAAACGCCCGGAGAAGGCTATCCTTCTTCGGGCGTACTCAGAGCTGTCTTGCGCGCACCGGCCTATAGTCCGCCCCCTTGTTTTTTAAAACGTGTATCCGCATGCGCCGCGCCTCCCAAGGGTTTTGGCGGCGATATGCCGCAAAATGCATCATTCAAGCTCCATGCCGGGCTTTTAAAAAATGTATTGCACAAGCAGCATGTATGCGGCCGTGCCCGCACCCAGGCTGAGCAGGGTGTTGCGCCGCCACAGATGCAGCGCCCCGGTCACCACCAGGGCAATGGCTTCCGGCGCACCATGGGGATACGCTGCCAGGGAAACATCCTTCAGGCAATATACAACCAGCAGGCCGATAACCGCATAGGGAAGCACGCGGCCCAGATATTGCAGGTATGGCGGAATCTTTTTGCCCTTTGGAAAGAACAAAAAGGGCAAAAAACGTGTGGCCATGGTGCCGATGGCCAGCATGGCCACGGTGATGGCGGTTTGGGCAGGCGTTTGTATCATACCGGGTTCTGCCCCCTTTCAAGCGGGCGGCGCAGCACGGTCAGCGCGACCAGCAGCGCGCCCATGGCGGGCAGCAAAAAGGTGTCCGCCCCGAAGATGAGCAGGCAGACGGCCGGTACCGCCAGGCCGATCAACGCGCTGATGCGGCCGCGTTTGTCGCGCCATTGGTTAAGGAAAATAACGGCAAAAAGCGCCGTCAGCACAAAATCCATGCCCTGGGTGGAAAAAGGCAGCGCCCCGCCGATCAAGGCCCCAAGCGCGGAACCCAATATCCAGTACAGGTGATCCAGCAATGTCACAAAAAACATAAACCACCGCTTATCCACGCCCTCCGGCGGCGGGGTGGTGGCCAGAATGGAAAAGGTTTCATCGCACATGCCAAAGATAAGATAAAACTTAAATTTGCCGGTATCGCGGAATTTATCCAGCATGGTGATGCCATAAAACAAATGGCGTGCGTTGACCATCAGCGCCATCAGCAGCGCATAGAGCGGCGCAAAGCCTGCCGTCAGCAGCCCCACCGCTACATATTGAATGGACCCGCCAAAGATGACCACGCTCATCAGCGGGGCCCACCAGGGCGCATAGCCCGCGCGTGTCAACAGTACGCCAAAGGCCATGCCCAGCACGGTAAAACCCGCCAGGATGGGCAATGTCAGCGGAAACGCTGCGCGCAGCGCCGCTTTTTTGGTGCCCATGGCCTTCCCCCCTTTTTGTATGCCTTTAGTGGGGTATTATACCATATCCGCTGCCAAATACGCGGATTGTGTCAGGCGGGAAAGGCCAAATGCGCCGATGCCGCCATTTACCATGAATAGGCGGGCTGCGGGGCAATGCCGGAGGGCGTCGGTCCTGCGGTGTCGCTGGTCGGCGCGGGCGACGTGACCGTCACCGACGGCGTCCCGGTCGTGCTGCAGGGCGCCTTCGCCGGCACGGTGACGCTCGACGGCGGCACGCTC
>JAQXFY010000120.1 GCA_029006015.1 bacterium | reverse complement strand
ATGCATACCGCCACCCCCAAAAATACCATCTTCTTATCAGCGAGCGAATCGAGGAACCTTTTATCCGCGGGGACTACAGAAAATAGCCGCCCCTGTCCCGGCTTGATGCCACAAAAGCACCAGCGCCTCCCTGTGCGCGATACGCGCGGCGCCTGTAGGCCAGGCCGCCCTGGGTATGGCGTTAAAACAAACAAAAACCCGGTGACAAGCACCGGGTTTTCTTTTGGCACCATCCAGCATACAGCCGGGCGTTACAGCCCCAGCATATCGATCAGCGCCTCCTTGGGCCGCACGCCAACGGATTGGGCTGCCACCTGGCCCCCTTTGATAACCACCATCATGGGGATGCTGACTACCTGGAAGGCCTGCGCCAGTTCGGGCTGCTCGTCCACGTTGATCTTGCCTACCTTGGCGCGCCCGGCGGTTTGCTGTTCCACCGCATCCACAATGGGGCCGGCCATGCGGCAGGGCCCGCACCAAGGCGCCCAGAAATCGATTAAAACCGGCAGTTGCGATTGCATGACTTCCTGCTGAAAGTTGTCTTTGGTGATGGTGATGGGCATGTTAACACTCCTGTTCCTGTACATATTCAGCTAAAAGGCGGATATCCGCCTCATACCTGGGGCGAAGCTGACGGTTATAAATAATGGAAGCGGGATGGTATAGCGCAAAAATCTCCCACCGGCCGGGCACATCCACCAGATTATCCGTCATGATGCGTTGGCCATGCAGCGCGCCGATGGTGGCCTTGTCATCGCCCAGTGCGGCGCGCAGGGCGACGTTGCCCAGCGTGACCACCAGCCTGGGCCGTATCACGGCAATTTCCCGGGACAAAAAGGGCCTGCACAGGGCAATCTCCTCCCGATTGGGCGGGCGGTTGGACATGCGCCCCTTTTCGCTTACCTTAACCGGCCTGAATTTGACAACGTTTGTCACATACAGCTTTTCCCTGTCGATGTGGGCATCCTGCAAAAAGGCATCCAGATTGGCGCCAGCCCGGCCGACAAAGGGCTTTCGCTGAATGGTTTCCTGCTCGCCCGGGGCCTCGCCCAGCAAAAAGATTTCCGCCCCCGGCCTGCCGTCGCCAGGCACCAGTACCTTGCTTTCCCCGGGATATACACGGCCGATCAGCGCGCGGCAATCTTCAAAGATTTTTTGTATGGCCTGATCCTTATCGCCTTTCATGCCCCATCCTCCTGCGCAACCGATATTAATTTTTCCCGGATGGCCTCAAAATCCCGCCGGGCATCGGGCAATTTATCCGCATCGCGCAGCAATGCCGCCGGATGATAGGTGGCCATCATCCAAAAAGCCTTGCGTTTTATCCATTGCCCCCGCTGGCGGGTAATGGCCAGATTGGGATCCAGCAGCGCCTTGCCCGCGACGCGCCCCAGGCAGACCAAGATTTTGGGGCGGATCAGCCCGACCTGCGCACGCAGGTAAGGCAGGCAGGCCTGCTGCTCCTCGGGCAGGGGATCGCGGTTTTGCGGCGGCCGGCATTTGACGATATTGGCGATATACACCTCATCACGCCGCAGGCCGGCACCCAGCAAAAGCTCATCCAACAGATGCCCGGCGGCGCCGGTAAAGGGGATGCCCGTTTCATCCTCCACACGGCCGGGGCCCTCCCCGATAAACATGACGCGGGCATGGTAATCCCCGCAGCCCAGCACGGTATGGGTGCGCCCGGCACAAAGCGCGCATTTTTGGCAGGAGGCAACCTCCTGTGCTAGTGTCTGCCAGGATACCTGCATTTTATCCACCTCAGCGCCATTATACCCGCACCGGTGTTGGATGCAAACCCTCTACAGGATAAAGTGCAGCAAAATCAGCAAAAAAACGCCCGGCACGCCCAGCACGCCCACCGTCAACGCCGTAAACACATTGACGCCGATATGGAAACCCCACAGCCCGCCAACGGCATTGATAAGCACCAGGGCCACCCCGCCGATCAGCGCATTTCCCACCAGCTTAAGCAGCCATTTCAGCGGCAGAGCAAACACCTTGCCCACAATATACAAAGCCGCCAGGCCGCCCGCATACGCGGCGACCACCCCCCACGGTATCTCAAGCCCCATTGCCATCCTCCCCCGTCTTTTGCGCCAGCGCCCGGTAAGCCCGCTCCACCCGGTTTGCCTCGTGCATCAACCGCTCGTCCGGGCAGGCATTAAGCCGATCCAGTGCCAGGCAATAGGCCTGCCATCGTGCAGGTTCCATCCCCGCCGGGCATGCGCCGGCTGCCAGCCTGATTGTTATGCCTGCCATGTTCATCCCCCGCATGTTGCATGTATATCCGTATCCTATGGCGGGGGCGCCACGGATATACGCAGGCTGCCTTTCATGATACAATAACCATAAAATACCAACCCGCCATGCCCCGTTAGGGCAACAAACGCAAGGAAGGATGGATGCGCATGAAATGCCTGCTTCATGCCGCCGGTGATTTGCTCGAAGGCCCGCTGTGGGACGACAAAACCGGCACGCTTTACTTTGTCGATTACCCCGAAAACACGGTGCACGCCCTGACGGGCGACCGCCACCGCCTCTACCGCCTGCCCAGCGGCCCGGGCAGCCTGGCCCTGTTTGAGGATGGCACCCTGCTTGTGGCAACCAAGAAAGGCTTGCTGCGCCTGTATCCGCAATCGGGCGCGATGCAGTTTCTGCACCGCCCCCAAGCGCCCTTGACCCAGCATTTTAATGATGGCAAGTGCGATCCCTTTGGCAATTTCCTGGTGGGCACCAACGCCGGCCAGGGCGGGCAGGGCACGCTTTTTTGCGCAACCTCCTTTGCCAGCCGGGCCATTCTGGGCGGCGTCCAGATATCCAACGGCATTGCCTTCAGCGCCGATGGCCAAACCCTGTATTACATCGATTCCCCCCTGCGCACCATCGATGCCTTTACCTACCGGCAGGGGGGCCATTTAAGCAACCGGCGCACGGTGTTTTCGCTGCCCCAGGGCGCCGAAGCCGTTCCCGACGGCCAGTGCATCGACGAAAACGGCAACCTGTGGGTAGCGCTGTGGGATGGGGGCGAAGTGCTGCATATCAACCCGTCCACCGGCCAGGTGCTGCACCGCATTGCCATGCCCGATACCCGCCCCACCTGCGCCGCCTTCGGCGGGCCCGGCCTGGCCACGCTGTTTGTTACCACCGCGCGCGATGAAGCCGGCTTGGGCGGCAGCCTGTACGCCCTGGATGTTGGCGTATGCGGCCTGCCCGTTCCCCGTTTTGCCGGATAGCGCACGCCAAAACGCAAGATTCGCACATTTATTCCCTAAAAATAGGATATTTTTGCCCTTCCCGCATGGACAGGCCCCATCATCATGGGTATAATCATGTCTGCCAATGAAGCGCCGGCCGGGAAGGGCTTTGCTTTTCCCGGCATGCAGGCTTTGCCCGCCCGTTTTACCCGGAAGGGTTTTTCCAGGGCAGGCCCTGTATGAACAACCGGTATATTTTTACAGGAGGGATTTTTATGAAGCATATGACCCGGGCTTTGTGCCTGCTGGCCGCGCTGGTGCTGGCCATCGGCCTTTTTGGCTGCGGTCAACCGGCCACCTCGCCCACGAACGGCACCCCCGATCCGGCGAATGACACCCTCAGCCTGACGGATTTAATGGGCACCACCTATACCCGCAACAAGGCCGATGTTCCCCAGAAGATCGTGTCGCTGACCGCCTCCAACACCGAAATCCTTTTTGCCCTTGGGCTTGGGGACAAGGTGGTGGGCGTCGATGCGTTTTCCGATACGCCGGCGGAGGCCCAGAATAAAGAAATCATCGGCGATTACAACGGGCCCAACCTTGAAAAAATCGTAGCGCTGGAGCCCGATCTCATCGTGGCGGGCAACAAGCTTCAAAAGGAAACCATCGAAATGCTGCGCAGCAACAAGCTGACGGTCATCTGTGCCGAAGCCAGCACGCTGGATGAGATCGAAGCTTCCATCACGCTGATCGGCGCGGCGTGCGGCGTAGAGGGTGAGGCTGCCAAGCTGCTGGATACCATGAACGCCCAGCGCAAAGCCATCGTGGATAAGCTGGCCGCCGCCACCAGCCAGCCCAAGGTATACTATGCCATGAGCTATGGCGATTTTGGCGATTGGTCCGCCGGCCCCGGTTCCTTTATCGACGAGATGATCGGCCTTTGCCAGGGCAAAAACGTCACCCACGGGTTGGAAAACTGCCCGCCCTGGCCCATGTATGCGCTGGAGACCCTGATATCGGATGACCCGGATATCATTCTGCTGTCCTCCGATACCGGCACGGTGGAAGCCTTCACCGGCGCCAATGGCTATAAGGATCTGCGTGCCTGCAAAGAGGGCAAGGTGTACCTGGTGGATGCCAATGCAACCGGCCGCCCCGGCCCCCGCATTTATGAGGCGCTGGAGCAGATCGCCAAGTGCCTGCATCCCGAGCTGTTCTAAGCGCAGCCATGAAACATCAGGCAACATTAAAGGATACCCGCAGCCGCCGCACCCTGGTTTATACCGGGGCTGCGGCGGCTTGTTTTGGTTTATTGGTGCTGTCGCTGATGCTGGGCAGCACCAGCATACCCGTGCGCGATGTGCTGCGGGTGCTGGGCGGCAAGTTATTGCACCAGCCGGGCTGGCTGGAAGGCGTTGGGGGCGCCCAGCAGACCATCGTATGGTCCATCCGCTTGCCGCGCACGCTGCTGGCGCTGATGGTAGGCGGGGCATTAGCCGTCAGCGGCGCCACCATGCAGGCTATTTTTTCCAACCCCCTGGCCGACAGCCATATGCTGGGCGTATCCTCGGGCGCCGGGCTTGGGGTGGCGCTGGCGCTTGTGCTGGGCATCAGCTTTCAGGGCAGCGTCATGGCCTGCGCGTTTGCAGGGGCGGTGGCAGCGGCGCTGCTGGTGTGGGGCATCGCCCGGTTCAGGGCTAAATCCTCCGTTGTTTCCCTGCTGCTGGCGGGGGTTGCGCTATCGACCATGCTGTCGGCCGCCACCACGCTTGTGATGACGCTGGCACGCGCCCAGATCGAGCAGGTCTATCTATGGACGATGGGCTCACTGGCCAGCCGCGGCTGGGGCCATGTGGCCTGGAGCGCAGGCGGCATCGCGTTGGGCACGTTGGGCTGCATTGCATTGGGGCGGCCGCTTAACGTGCTGATGCTGGGGCATGATACCGCGCGTTCGTTGGGGGTATCCCCGGAAAGGGTGCGGCGCCTGGCCATGTTCTTTTCCGTTATGGCCACCGCCTGCGCGGTATCGGTCAGCGGCATCATTGGCTTTGTCGGGCTGATTGCCCCGCATGCCGTGCGCGCGCTGACCGGCCCCGATTGCCGCCGCGTGCTGCCCCTTTCCTTTTTGCTGGGCGGCAGCTTTTTGCTGCTGGCCGATACGCTGGCGCGCACACTGGCCCCCGGGCTGGAACTGCCTGTCGGCGTGCTGACGGCCATCGCGGGCGGGCCCTTCTTTATCTACCTGATCAAGCGCAAGGGGGTGGCCTGATGGCGCTGTTTACCCTAAAGGGGCTTTCCTGGATCTACGAGGGCAATGAAGCGCTCAACGGCATTACCTGCGATATCCCCGAAAATGCCTTTGTCGCCATTCTGGGGCCAAACGGTTCCGGCAAATCGACGCTGCTGCGCCTGCTTAGCGGCGCACTGCGCCCCGCCAAGGGGCAGGCCTTTTTGCAGGGGGAGGATATTTCCACCCTGCCCGCCAAGGCCATGGGCCGGCGCCTGGCCTGGGTGCCGCAGGATACGCTGTTATCCTTTTCCTTTACGGTGGAGGAATTGGTGCTGATGGGCCGCTATCCGTACCTGGCCGCCTTTGCGCACGAAGACCAGGCCGACCGGGATATTGCCGAGCAGGCCATGCGCCAAACCGGCGTGCTGGCCCTGCGCCACCGCACGGTAACCTCGCTGTCCGGCGGGGAGCGGCAGCGCGCCGTCTTTGCCCGCGCGCTGGCCCAGCGCACGCCCATTATGCTGCTGGATGAGCCGGTATCCTCCCTGGATATCGGGCACCAGGTGGCGCTGCTTAGCCTGTTGCGCCAGCAGGTCAAAACCGGCGGCTTCAGTTGTGTGTGCGTGCTGCATGATTTAAACCAGGCGCTGGCCGTGGCGGATATCTGCCTGGTGCTGCGCGAAGGGCGCCTGATCGCCCAGGGCCCGCCCCGGCAGGTGTTGACCCCGGAGCTGATGCAGCCGCTCTACGGCGTGCCGCTGACGGCCGATAACGGCCGTTTATGGCCGGTATATCCCCATCAGGCCTGACCCGCGCTTGCCATGCCCCCTGTGCGGCCATTTTTCCATGCCGCCCTGCAACCGGCATGCTGCGGCTTTTATGTAAAAGCACCGGCGCCAAAGAACAAGCTTTGGCGCCGGTTTTTTTGCCCCTTTCAGGCGCCTCCGGCAGATGCAGGGGGCAAGTTTTACATGCCCTCCTTTGCCGCAGGGGGCACGGCCGCCGGCGGCGGTTTTCCCTGCTTTAAAAAGCCTTGTACCGGATGCCCGGCATACCCCACCCTGCGGCTTTTGCCCTTTCCCTACTATAATAACGCGCGCGTGCGCGCGCGCACGATTTATGATATAATATACTATGTAGTAATAATGGCCCTGCCTCGGCGGGCCCGGAAAGGAATCTCACATGGAAATGGATTTACCGGTTTCTGGGGAATATGATGCCTCCCAAATCCAGGTGCTGGAAGGGCTGGAAGCGGTGCGCAAACGCCCCGGTATGTACATCGGCTCCACGGAGCTGAGGGGTTTGCACCATTTGGTATACGAGGTTGTAGATAATTCCATCGACGAGGCGCTGGCCGGTTTTTGCACTCAGGTAGATGTAGTGCTTAAGGAGGACGGCTCTGTTTGCGTGACCGATAACGGCCGCGGCTTTCCGGTGGATATCCACCCCAAGGTCGGCCGCCCGGCCGTCGAAGTATGCCTGACGGTGCTGCATGCAGGCGGCAAGTTCGGCGGTGGCGGATACAAGGTATCCGGCGGGCTTCACGGCGTTGGCGTATCGGTGGTCAACGCCCTTAGCCAATGGCTGGAGGTAACGGTGTGGAAAAACGGCAACATCTACACCCAGCGCTACACCCGCGGTACGCCGACGGGCGATCTGGCCATTGTGGGGACGACGGACAAAACCGGCACCCGCGTGCAGTTTTTGCCCGATCACGAAATTTTCCCGGATACCACCTTTTCCTTTGACACGCTGTGCACGCGCCTGCGCGAGCTGGCCTTTTTAAATGCCGGCGTATCCATCGATGTAACGGATGAGCGCGAGCAGCCCGCTGCCCACAAGCACTTTCATTACGAAGGCGGCATCGTCTCCTTTGTGCAATACATCAACCGCAACCGGGAAGTGCAGCCGGCACAGCCTTTGTACGTCCATGGCGAGGCCGACGGCATGACGGTGGAAATCGCCTTGCAGTATAACGACAGCTACCAGGAATCCATCTTTGCCTTTGCCAACAATATCCACACGGCGGAGGGCGGCACGCATTATGATGCCTTCCGGCAGGCGTTGACGCGCGTACTCAACGATTATGGCCGGCGCACCAACCTGTTAAAAGCATCGGATGCCAACCTGTCCGGCGAGGATGTGCGCGAGGGGCTGGCCGCTGTCATCGCGGTCAAACTGCCCGACCCGCAGTTTGAGGGACAAACCAAGACCAAGCTTGGAAACGCCGAAATGCGCCCCCTGGTCACCCGCGTGCTGACGGAAGGTCTTAGTACCTATTTGGAGGAAAACCCCGCGATAGGGCGCATTCTGCTCGATAAAACCATAAAAGCCATGGCAGCGCGCGAAGCGGCGCGAAAAGCGCGGGAAGCCACGCGCAGAAAAAGCGTGCTGGAAACCGCAGCCCTGCCCGGCAAGCTGGCCGATTGCGCCAATAAGGATCCCCGCCTGTGCGAGATTTTTATTGTCGAGGGCGACAGCGCCGGCGGCAGCGCCAAGCAGGGCCGCAACCGCGATACGCAGGCTATCCTGCCGCTGCGCGGCAAGATCCTAAACGTCGAAAAGACGCGGCTGGACCGCATTCTGTCCAATGCCGAGATCCGCGCCATGATTACCGCCTTTGGCGCCGGGCTGGGGGATGAATTTAACCCCGAAAAGCTGCGCTACCACAAAATCATCTGCATGACCGATGCCGATGTCGACGGCAGCCACATCCGCATTTTGCTGCTGACTTTCTTCTACCGCTACATGCAGCCGCTGGTGACGGGGGGCTATGTATACATTGCCAAGCCGCCGCTTTATAAAATCGAGTACAAGCGCACCAAGAAGCTGGCCTATGTTTACAGCGATGAGGAGCTGGATACTTATTTGGAGGAAAACGGCCGCGACGGCGCCGATATCCAGCGCTACAAAGGCCTTGGCGAGATGAGCTACCAGCAGCTGTGGGAAACCACGATGGACCCGGCCAACCGCACCCTGATGCAGGTAACGCTGGAGGATGCCATCCTGGCCGATCAGCTTTTCGATACCCTGATGGGCGAGCGTGT
>JAQXFY010000119.1 GCA_029006015.1 bacterium | reverse complement strand
CAATATCCATATCGCCCTTTTCCTGCCAATATAACTGGGCAGCCATCATACAGGCGGCCAGGTTGCCTGCATCAACGGAGGAAACAAATGCCGGCTTGAGCACCGCGCCGGCTTGCAGATCATACCAGTTATAAGGCAGCCCATCCTGGTGTTCAAGCTGGCGCAGGCTGTCCAGGGCATGCCGGGTACGCTCTGCAGCTTCCTCCTGCCCAATAATCTGCATGATATGGGCCGCCACAATGGATATCAGGTATAGCCCAATATTGCTTGGGGAGGTACGCATGGCCACCCGTCCTTTGGGAAACTGGATGTTATCGGGCGGCAGATAACGGGTTTGGGCGTTGACCTGTTCGGCAAAAAAGCCCCAGATCGCCACGGCATGCCTGCGCAGGATCTGCCGTTGATCCTGCGCCAATCCGCGGGGGCGCATTTCCTTTGAAACATATCCATCCAGCCAAAAAGCCGCAGCAAAATGAAGCGCCAGCAGCATCGTCCACGGACGCATGGCAACGGCGGCATATAGCCCGATGGCCAGGCCGGCCGCACCCGAAGGCCACAGCTGTAAGCCTTGCAGCCTATTGCCGCCGGCCGCAGCATCCTGATCGGCAGCGGTTACCCATTGCAGCCTTTTTTGGCCGGATACAAACAGCCTCCACAGCGCCCGGGCCATGGCATCCAGCGCATCCAGCACCGTGCAGGGCAGATAGGCCAGCCAAAGGGTATAGCGGCGGGCGGTATCGTATACCTGAACGGCGGTTTTTTTGATTTTTCCCCTGAAAACAGGCCGCAGGGCCAGCATATATTCGATTATCCATGGCGCCAGCGCCAAAGCGGCGGGTATTGGGCGGCACGCAAACGCGGTATATACCAGCATGATAAATTGCGCCACGGGAAGCAGCGTGCGCATCAGATTATCGCCCATGCGCAGCCGCCCCAGGCCATCTACGGGCAAATCGCCCACAATAAAGGGCAGCAGCTGCCAATCCCCCCGCATCCAGCGGTGCTGGCGTTTGCGTTCGCTGGCAAAGCATGCAGGCGCGCCCTCCAGCACACTGACGCGGTTTTCCGCCCCGCAGCGCATCAAACTGCCTTCCAGCAAATCGTGGCTTAAAATGGCATTATGGGGCAGCTTGCCCAACAGCACCCTGCGGTAGGCCGCACAGTCGATAAGCCCCTTGCCCGTAAAGGTTGCCTGGCCAAAGGTATCCATATAAAAATCCGGCCCACCCGCGGCATAGGGATCGATTCCAGGGCGCGGGTTATAGGCTTGGGCATAGCGGGTGCGCACGCTGCCGGGTAAAATCAACACCCGGGGCTGTAACATGCCGTGGCCTGCCACCACGCGCCCATCATGCACGCGGGCGCGGTTGGCAGGGTGCAGCAGGGTAGCCAAAAGGCCATTTGCCCCCCCGGCTTCCAGGCGGGTGCCATCATCCAACGTCAACACATAAGCGCACCCCGGGTTTTCCCCTACCTGGGCACGCCAGGGAATATCCTCCCCACCCAGCCAGGCAATCATTTCCTCCAGAGCGCCGCGCTTGCGCTCCCGCCCCATCCAGATATCATCGGGCTTGTGATACACCCGGCTGCGGATAAGCAGCGTAAAATGCCGGCCATACCTGCGGCACAACCTTTCAATACCCTCCCTGGCGCAGGCGATCACCCCTTCATCCTGCGGTGTTTGGATGGCATCCGCCTCCGGCAAATCCCCCAACAGAATATAGTGATGCCCTTTGCCCTGGCCTTGATAGAGCACCTCCAGCTGATCCAGGCATGCCTGAACCCTTTCTTTTTTGCTTAAAAGCGCTACCAGGGTAATGGCGCAAAGCGGGTTGCCCTCCCGCGCCTGCAGCTGTTTTTTATCCAGCATGGGCAGCGGGCAACGGCGCATGCGCGCCCCGATCTGCCAGGATATCATCATATAAACAGCCCAGGCCAGCGGCAAAACGGCCAACGCCAGCCAACCCCAGATAAAAGCCGCAATAACGCCCGAAGCCAGCATGCACAAAAACAGACCCAGCCGCCAGATGGCCAGGCGCCCTTCCGGCGTTTTGCGCGGCAAGCCCAGGTGGGCAGGCAACGGGGCGCTGTGTCCAAGCACGGCCTCTGTAACGCCGCCTTCCAGCCTAAGCCCCATGGCGGCATCGATAACCGCGCCCTCCGGCACATGGGCACGTCTGGCCAGCCTGGCGATGGCCGCACGGGTGGCATGGCGGGTTTCAATGGATTCACGCGCGCGCAAGGGCTGCTCCATAAGCCGCTCTTCCGCCGCACAGGCCTCCAGGCGCCATGTATCCCATCGGTATACCTGCCAGCGCCTGATGGCCTGCAGGCATTGCGGCAAATTGCTTTTGGTCGTCCTTGCCTCCAGGCAGGCGCGGCCCAGGGCGATCAGCAGGCATTCCAGCACCACATCGGGCAGGGCGTCCACCTGTAGGATCGACAGGCCGGCCTGACGCACCCCATGGGTGGGCAGCGGATTGGCCCCATGGTATATCTCCCCGGCCAACTCGCGCGCCAGGCGCATGCCTTCGCGGCCCGGTTCGGGCATGCGGCGGGCAGCGCGGATGCAAGCGTGAATATGGCGTTCAATATCATCGGCATGTTGGAGCAGGTCCTCCACGCCGCTTTGCTGCAGCCTTTCCTCCGGCCAGGCCGATGCAAGGCGAACCAAACCGCGCACATGGCGGCCGGTTTTTTTCATATTGGAAACGCGCACGGCGCAAGATACGGCTTCAAGCGATTGATTTTGCATATCCATGTCCCCTTTTTAAGCTAGTGTTTCCGCTTGCCGCCCGGCGCATACACTTGATGACAGCCGCGGGCGGAGGTATACTAAAATCATTCCTGTTATGAAAGAGGTTATGCCCATGCCACAGCACTATCACGCCGTTTTATTCGATATGGACGGCGTGCTGGTGGACTCCGAGCCACCGCTGACCCAGGCTGCCATCGATATGCTTTCCACCTATGGTGTTAACGCCAAGCCCATGGATTTTAAGCCCTTTACCGGCATGGGCGAGGATGCCTTTATCCGCGGCGTTGCGGAAAAATACGGGCTTGCCTACGATGCCCAAATGAAATGGCAGGCATACGAGCGCTACTTTGAATTGATCGCGCAATCCCCGATTGGCCTTCCGGGCGGCCGGGAACTGATCCACCGCCTGCATGAGCGCGGCATCCCGGTGGCCATCGGCTCGTGTGCGGACCGCGTTAAGGTAGAGGCCAACCTGCGTGCCGCCGGCCTGAAGGAAAGCGATTTGGGCGCGGTGGTGACCGGCAGCGATGTGGCGCTGAAAAAGCCCAATCCGGATATTTACCTGGCTGCCGCCGGGCGTCTGGGCGTGCCGACGGCGCATTGCCTGGTGGTGGAGGATGCCATCAGCGGCATCCAGGCCGCGCTGACCGCCGGCATGGGCGCCATCGGCATTACGACGGCTTTTGACGCAAGCACGCTGCTGCATGCCGGCGCGCTTGCGGCGGTGCCCGATCTTGCGGCTTTGTCCCGCCTGCTGGATACGTTGGTTATCCCCTTTTCCGCATGACGCAGCTTTCCCCCCGTTTAGCCGCATTGGCCGCCCGCATTCAGGCCGGCCCCGTGGCCGATATCGGGTGTGACCATGGGCTTTTATCCTGCGCGCTTGCCCTGGACGGGCACGAGGTATACGCGGTGGATATCTCCGATAAGGCGCTG
>JAQXFY010000118.1 GCA_029006015.1 bacterium | reverse complement strand
GTGGGATTGCGGCGCCATAAACGATGTCGGCTGGGGCTGGCAGCGCTATATGCTTATCCAAACGCCCAAGGGAAAGTATGCAAAGGCCCTGTCCGCCGATGTTACGGCCAAAGGCTATGTCTACCTTTCGCTGCCCTTTATCCGGCTGCCGGAAGGGCATTAAAAAAGAATGAAAAGGGGCGGCCGGGCGGCCGCCTCTTTTTCAGGCCGGT
The DNA here is from genome assembly GCA_029006015.1 of bacterium. Taxonomy (GTDB): domain Bacteria; phylum Bacillota; class Clostridia; order Christensenellales; family SUG1161; genus SUG1161. Next base: position 6,529 of record JAQXFY010000118.1, on the reverse strand, counting down.
TTTCCGGGGATGGCCGGGCATAAAAACGGCTGATATACAGGCGCCCGGATGGAAAACACAACAGTGTGTTTGCCATCCGGGCGCCTGTTTGCTGCTCATGGGCCAAGCTGCCCGGCCGGCGGCCTGTGCTTGGGGCCGGGCATAAAAGGCAAATGGAATAAAGCCATTGGCTTTTATCATAACAATAAATCCCCCGTGGGCGGAAGGAAGGCGCGGCGGCCCTCCTGCCCCAACGGTGGATTATGCTGCAATATTTTGTCAGCCGGATATTCCGCGGCGGGCCAGGATACTCTCCACCTGGGCCAGATCCTCCGGCGTGTTGACGCCAAGCATTTCGGAGATATCCTCCAGCAGCACGGTGACTACCCTGGCGCCGTTTTGCCGCAGGATGGCAGGCAGGGCGGTCAGGTAATATTCGTTTTGCTTGTTGTTGCGGTCCAGCTTGGAAATATGATCCCGCAGCCAATCGGCATTGTAGACGTTAATGCCGATGTTAACCTCCGAAATCGCACGCTCGGTGGGGGTGCAATCCTTTTCTTCCCGGATATCCACAAAACCGCCCTGTGCATCCCGCAGGATGCGGCCGTATTTGGGGGGCGGATTGATGGAAGCCGTCAGGATGGCGCAATCGGCCTTGCCCTCCAGCACGGGGGCGGCTACTGCGCGGTATGTCTTTTCCGTCAGCAGCGGCATATCGCCAAAGGAAACCATGACCGGCCCATGATACCCCTCCAGCAGGGACAGGGCGCACATCACGGCATGGCCGGTGCCCATTTGCGGATCCTGCACGGCATAACGGTAGCGCGGCCCTACGGCCTGCTCCACCTGCTCGCGCATAAAGCCGGTTACCAGAATGGTATCTTCGGGCGGGATAAACCGGGTTTCCCGCAGCACATGCTCGATTAAGGGCTTTCCGCCTGCCAGGCGCAGCACTTTAGGGCAAAGGCTGGCCGCGGAATTCATCCGGGTACCCTTGCCCGCCGCCAAAATAATGGCGCGCATGATATGTTCCTCCTTTAACCCTCGGGATCCTCCAGGCGCATACCGGCATCCTGGCAAAGCTCGCGCGCCCAATAGCCCTTGGCGCGAACCGCTTCCAGAATGCGGGGGGTATCCTCCTGCGTGGCGTAGGCAAAGCAGCAGCCGCCGCCGCCGGAACCGTTGATCTTGCCGCCCAAGGCGCCCGCGCCGATGGCGGTATCCAGGATATCCTCGATGGCACGGGTAGAAATGCCCAGCCCATCGCGCAGGTTGGCGTGATGGCGGTTTAAAAGCTGGCCCAGCCGGCGGGCATCAAAGGCGGTGGGGTTTAAAATACTGGCGGCTTCCCGCAAAATATTGTAGTTATCGATGCTGGCGGACAGCTTGTGCCGCAACACCTCGGGCAGCTTGTCCAGCAGCTTCATGCGGGAAGCATCGCAGGCAAAATCGCGCACGGAAAGGATGCCGTCGCCCTTTAAGGCGTCAAGCGCCTCCAGCACGGGGGTTTTCGCATTGGCCAGCACCTGGATGGTATCCTTGGTGGCGCCGGAATCAAACAGGATAAAGCGGCCGGGAATATCAAAACGGATGCGCTCCATCTCGATATCGCTTTTGAAATCCAAGCGCACCAGCCCGCCCAGGGCGGAGGTGTAATGGTCCATTTTGCCGCCGGGCTCGAAAAATTCTTCTACCTCGGCCTGGAAGCCCAGCTGCGCCACGGCATGGGGATTGTCCCGATCCGGGTGATGGGCCAACTCCAGCAACAGCTTGATGAGCACCACCACCAGCGTGGTGGACGAGCACATGCCCTTGCCGATGGGAATATCGCTGCGCAGATAGATATCCACCCCGCCGGGCAAGTGTACCCCGCGCTTTAACAGCACATTGACGGCGCTGTTCATATAATCGCGCTTGTTGCGGTAGACGATGGGGGAATCCAAATCGATGGTATGGGTTTGTTCATCCGAGCTGATGGTGGTATCGGTATAATGGATAACCAGCTTGCGGTCGCTGCGAAGGGTGGCGGAAGCATAAAAACGCAGATCAACCGCCAGCGCAATAACCTCAAGCCCCAGGTAATCCTGATGCTCGCCAAACAAACAAATACGGGAGGGTGTGGAAACCGTCAATAAATAAGGGCTCAACACCGCTGCCTCCTTTACAAATGCAGAACTCAATCAATTGCCGTGCATAGACAAAACTATTATAGCCGACAAAGGCATGTTTGTGAACCCCCGGGCCACAAGTGTGCTATGATACCCAAGGGGGGATATACATGCCCATTCATCTGATTGTGGTTGGCCGCATCAAACAACCCGGCTGGCGCCTGGTGTGCGAGGATTATGCCAAACGCCTGTCCCGATATGACAAATTGACGATCGAAGAACTGCCCGATCAGCCGGCCTCCGGCCCCGAGCAGGCGCGCCGTGCCATGGCCCTGGAAGCAAAAGCCATCCTGGCAGCCTTGCCCAAAGGCGCCCATGTGGTGGCGCTGGACAGCCATGGCCGCTCGGTCACCAGCGAGGGCCTGGCCCAAAATCTGGCTGCCTGGCGCCAGCTGGGCAGGCCGGTGGCGCTGGTTATCGGCGGCAGCGAGGGGTTGGATGGCACGGTTAAGCAGCGCGCGGATGATTTGCTGTCCCTTTCGCCCATGACGCTGTGCCATGCCGGTGCCAGGGCCATGCTGCTGGAGCAGCTTTACCGCGCGGCGACCATCCTGGCAGGGCACCCCTATCATAAATAGCCACACCCCATGGTATGCCCCGGGGCAGGGCGATATGTGCCTGCGTTGACGGCCCATGGGGGGCATGATAAAATGAAACCTGCCGCTCTAGGCGAGATTGGGAGGGATTGCCGGTGGAAAAAGCCAAGCGCGCCGCGCTGCTTGAAATGTTGGAGGAAAACGCCCATATGCCCCGGGAAAAAATGGCCACCCTGCTGGATATGGAGGTATCCGAGGTGGAGCAAGCCATTTGCGAAATGGAAAAGGAAGGCATCATTTCCGGCTACCATGCCGCCGTCAACTGGGAGCGCGCCGAAAACAGCCGTGTGGAGGCCATGATCGAGGTGCGCGTCAGCCCCCAGCGGGACGAGGGCTTTGATATCATTGCCGAGCGCCTGTACCGCTTTAGCGAGGTGCGGGAGGTCAGCCTGGTTTCGGGCGGATTTGATCTGCTTTTGCGCGTCAGCGGGCAGACCATGCGGGATGTCGCTTTCTTTGTGGCCGAAAAGCTGGCCACGCAGGAGGGCGTGCTGTCCTGCGCTACGCACTTTATCCTGAAGGATTATAAAACCCTGGGCGTTGTGCTTGAGGAGCGCAGCGATGACGATCGTTTGGCGGTAATGCTATGAAATACGATGCACTTTTATCCAAAACAGTGGCCGGCATTCCCCCGTCGGGTATCCGGCGTTTCTTTAATATTGTAAATGAGGTGGAGGGCGCCATTTCCCTGGGCATCGGCGAGCCGGATTTTGAAACGCCCTGGGGCGTGCGCCAGGCCGGTATCGAATCCCTTCAGCATGGGGAAACGCATTATACCGCCAACGCCGGCCTTCTCGATCTGCGTGCGGAGATCAGCCGCTATATGCAGGAGCGTTTTTGCCTTACCTACCGGCCGGATAAAGAAGTTGTTGTCACCGTGGGTGCCAGCGAGGGCATCGATATTGCCCTGCGTGCGCTGATAAACCCCGGGGACGAGGTGCTGGTGGTGGAACCTTCCTATGTATCCTACCGGCCCTGCATCGTGCTAAGCGGCGGGGTGCCGGTAGCGCTGGCGTGCAAAAAGGAAAACGGTTTCCGCGTGACGGGGCAGATGATAAAGGAAAAAATCACCCCGCGCACCAAGGCCATTATTTTAACTTTCCCCAATAATCCCACGGGCGCCATTTTGGACAGGGATAACCTGGAGGATATCGCTTCGGTGCTGCGGGGTACCGATATCTTTGTTATCAGCGATGAGATCTATGCCGAGCTGACCTACGGCGGGCGCCATGTGTCCATCGCCACCCTGCCCGGTATGTGGGAGCGCACCATCGTGCTCAACGGCTTTTCCAAGGCCTTTGCCATGACGGGGTGGCGCCTGGGATACGCCTGTGCGCCGGAACCCATTTTATCGGCCATGACCAAGGTTCATCAGTATGTTATCATGTGCGCTTCCACCACCGCGCAGCGCGCGGGCATCGCCGCCCTGAGCGATGGGTACCGCTTCCACTACGATGATGTGGCGCGCATGGTGCGCAGCTATGATAAGCGCCGCCAGATGATGCTGTCGGCCTTCAGCCAGATGGGCCTTCCCTGTTTTGAGCCGCTGGGGGCTTTTTACTGTTTCCCGGAGATCGGCGTTTTCGGTTTGGACAGCGAGGAATTTTGCCAGCGGCTGCTGCGGGAGGAAAAGCTGGCCGTCATCCCCGGCACGGCGTTTGGCCCCAGCGGGGAAGGACATGTGCGCTGCTGCTATGCCACATCGGTCAAGGTCATCGATGATGCGATGGAGCGCCTGGGCCGGTTTATCAACCGCCTGGGCCGGGCAGGGACGTAAGGCATGGCAAATATCCGATTGATCGCCATCGATATGGATGGCACATTGGTGGCGGACGGCAAAATTCCCCGGGAAAATATCCGCGCCATTCGCCGGGCGCAGGCCGCCGGGATCGAGGTGGTGGCGGCCACCGGCCGCATGCCGGGTTCCGCCGCCAGGAATCTGGCGCCGGCGGGGTTGGCGGTGGATGCTATTTTATCCAACGGCGCGCTGCTGATGGACAAGGCGGGGCAGGTTTTGCAGCAAAGCTGGCTGGATGGCGATGCGGCCGCGGGCATTGTCCGGGGCTGGCAGCACATCAAGGGCACGTTTTGCGCGGTTTATATCGAACAATCCATGTATCTGTTTGCCCGGCGCGAGGCAGCGCTTGGCTTTCTTGCCCGCTATACGCTGGCGAGCCCCGAAGCGGCGGACGGTTTTCTGCATGAAACGCTGGAGGGCGCCCTGCGTGCCTTGGAGGGCGGGGCGCATAAAATGCTGATTTCCGACAGCGGCGACAGGGAGGGCCTGGCCGCCTTCCGCCGGACGTTGGAAGGGGATGGGCGATTGATGGTCACCTCTTCCTGGGTGGATAACATCGAGGTGATGCCCCATGGCGTCAGCAAGGGCAGCGGGCTGATGGCCATGTGCTGCATCAAGGGCATCGATGCTGCGGATGTGCTGGCCATCGGGGATAGCGAAAACGATCTGGCCATGTTTAAGGTGGCCGGTTTGTCCGCCGCGATGGGAAATGCCGCACCGGCGGTGCGGGCGCAGGCGGATTTTGTCGCGCCCAGCAATGATCAGGGCGGCGTGGCCTGGGCCATCCGGCATGCGGTTTGGGGGGAATAGTATGGATACGGTAGCGCTTATTGCCTGCCGGGATTACCGGCAGGATGAGGTGGATCGTGCCTTAACGCAGGCGCTGGAAAAGCTGGGCGGATTGGGAAATTGGATCAAGCCCGGCATGCGCGTGGTCATTAAAGCCAACCTGCTTTTGCCCAAGCACCCGCAGGCGGCAGCCACCACGCATCCGGCGGTTATCCATGCGCTGGTGCGCGCCGTTCAGGCCGCCGGGGCCCAGCCCCTGATTGCCGATTGCCCGGGCGGGCCGGATAACCGCGCCTACCTTAAACATGTATACGAGGCATGCGGCATGGCCGATGTTGCACGGCAGACCGGGGCCGAGCTGATGCTGGATACCCACGCCGTCGAGCGCCCCCTGCCCGCGGGCAGCGCCATGAAAACCTTATTGCAGGCCGCCTATATTTCGCAGGCGGATGCGGTAATTACCGTAGGCAAGCTTAAAACCCATGGCCTGGCGGCCATGACGGGGTGCGTTAAAAACCTGTATGGCACGGTGCCCGGCGTTACCAAGGCCGATTACCATTACCGCTTGGGGGAAATCAAGGATTTTGCCGGGCTTTTGCTGGATATCGAGCGCGATGTGCGCCCCGTGCTGTCGGTGCTGGATGCCGTTATCGGCATGGAAGGGGCGGGGCCGTCCAACGGTACGCCCAGGCCGATTGGCGCGCTGGTGGTGGGGCAAAACGCCCATGCGGTGGATGATGTGGGCGCCAGGCTGATTGGTTATAGGCGCGCGGATGTGCCTACCCTGGCGCTGGCGCAGCAGCGTGGGCTGATCGGGGAATATACGGTGGTAGGCCAGCGGGTGGAGGATCTGGCGGTGCCCGATTTTAAGCGCGTTACGCCCGCAGGGGATGCCAGGCTGCTTAAAAAACTGCCCCGGCCGGTGCACGCCGCCGTGCGCAAACTCATCTGCCCCCATCCGGTTTTCCATTATGATGCCTGTGTGGGCTGCGGCGCTTGTATCAAAAACTGCCCGCCCAAGGCGCTGGAGGCGCGCGCGGATAAAAAACCCCGCCTCAGGGCGGCGGATTGCATTGCCTGTTTTTGCTGCCAGGAGCTTTGCCCCCGCGGCGCGATCACCATCAAGCGCGGCCCCATCCGTTAAGAATATATGAATAAACCGGCCGCCTGGTTGCGTTTTTTTCGGCGGCCCCGTATAA
>JAQXFY010000117.1 GCA_029006015.1 bacterium | reverse complement strand
CTCCATTGAAACCATTGCTGCCACCAAGTACGAGCTGGTTGCCAGCCTGCCGGCGGATGGGTGTGCCTTTCTGCCGGCGGATGGAGCATGGGGCGATAAATTTTACCAAAAGGCTGCCTGCAGCAAGGTACGCTATGGCCTGGAAGGGGATGGGCTGGATGTATCGGCAGCGGGCATTCAAACCGGCCCCTGGGGCAGCCGCTTTGAACTGATTATCGGCGATGAGCGCGCCATGGCCTCCACCTGCCTGCTGGGCACGCATAACATCCATAACATCCTGGGTGCGGCGGCCGTCGCCCACCGAATAGGCATTAAAATGGATAAGATTATTGCAGGGATCGAGGCGGTGGCGCCCATTCCGCACCGGCTGGAGCTTGTCCGCCGGGATGGGGGCATTACGGTTATTGATGATGCCTATAATGCAAGCCCGATGGGCACAAGGGCGGCATTGGCGGTTTTAAAGGCTTTCCCGGGGCGCAAGATCATCGTCACCCCCGGCCTGGTGGAGCTGGGCCGGCAGGAAAGGGATGAAAACCTTGCCTTTGGCCGGGCAATGGCGGCGGTATGCGATGTGGCGCTGTTGGTTGGCCAGCCCTGCCGCACCCAGGCGATGGCCGATGGCTGGCGCGAAGGGGATGGGGCAGCGGATGGGGTGATGGTATTCCCCTCCCTGCGGGAGGCTGAAAAACATCTGAAAGGGCTGCTTGCCCCGGGGGATGTTGTGCTGTTTGAAAACGATCTGCCCGATCATCTGGAAGGATAAAGGGGGGCAACACATGCAGATCAACATGGCGGTTTTCTTTGGCGGCCGGTCGGTGGAACATGATGTATCCATCATTACTGCCCAGCAATGGATGGAACAGGCCGACCGCACAAAATATAACCTGATCCCGGTCTATATCGCGCGTGACGGGTTGTGGTATACCGGGGATAAACTGATGGATATTGGCTTTATCCGCTCGTTTGATCCCGCCGCGGTTCAACGCTGCTATTTGCCTGCGGAGCCGGGCGGCGCTTTGTGTGTGCGCATCAGGAAAGGCTTTAGGGAAAAAGTGATACGCCGCAAAATCGATGTGGCGGTGCCCGCCATGCACGGCATGCATGGCGAGGATGGCACGCTGCAGGGCTTGCTAGAACTGTGCGATATCCCTTATACTTCCTGTGGCGTGGGCGCCAGCGCAGGCGGAATGGATAAGGTTTCCATGAAGCATGTTTTCTGCGGCGCAGGGCTGCCGATATTGCCCGATGTCTCCTTTACGCGCGATGCGTGGGATGACGGGGCGGAGGCGGTGCTGGACCGCATCGAGGACAAGCTGGCGTATCCTGTGTTCGTCAAGCCGGCCAGCCTGGGTTCGTCCATCGGCATTGGCCGCGCGCAGGATCGCGACAGCCTTCGTGCCTGTATCGAGGTGGCCGCGCATTATGACAGGCGTATCCTGGTGGAGCGGGCGCTTCAAAGCCCGAGGGAGGTCAACTGCTCGGCCATGGGCTTTGGCAACCAGGTTCGGGTTTCCATGATCGAGGAGCCGCTTCGCGCGCAGGATTTTTTATCCTTCGATGATAAATACCTGCGGGAGGGAAAAACCGGCCAGGGCATGGGGGCGCTTGGGCGAAAATTGCCGGCCGATGTGCCGGAGGATGTAGCCCGCAAGGTGACCGCCATGACGGAGGCCTGCTTTCGCGCGCTGGATTGCAAGGGCGTGGTGCGGGTGGATTTTTTGCTTGATGTTAATCTGGAGGTTTACGTCAACGAAATCAATACCATCCCGGGCTCCTTTGCCTATTACCTGTGGGAGCCCATGGGCATCTCGTTTACCAGCCTGATCGACGCCATGGTGGAGGATGCCATGCGCGCCTATGCCGATAAGCGGCGCAACCATTATGCGTATACCAGCCAAATCCTGGGAAGATTTGGCGCGGGCGGGGCCAAGGGCGGCGCCAAAACCGCCGTGGCCAAGTGAAAATAAGCAAGGAGGGGCTATTGATGGCAAAAATCCAAATGACCACCCCGCTGGTGGAGATGGACGGGGATGAAATGACCCGCGTGCTGTGGAAAATGATCAAGGATACCCTGATTTATCCCTTTGTGGATTTAAAGACGGAGTATTATGATCTTGGCCTTGAGCACCGCGATGAAACCCAGGATCAGGTGACAATCGATGCTGCCAAAGCCAATGCCCGGCTGGGGGTCGGCGTCAAATGCGCCACCATTACGCCAAATGCCCAGCGGATGGAGGAATATCACCTTAAGCAAATGTGGAAAAGCCCCAACGGCACGTTGCGCGCCATCTTGGATGGCACGGTTTTCCGTGCGCCCATTATTACTTCCCGCGTGCCGCCTTATGTATCGGGCTGGAAAAAGCCCATCACCATCGCCCGCCATGCCTATGGCGATATTTACCGCAATGTCGAGGCGCGCGTCAAGGCGGGGGATAAGGCGGATCTGGTCATTACCCATGCCGATGGCAGCCAGGACGTTTTGCCGGTAGCCGCCTATGCGTGCGATGGCGTGGCCATGGGCATGCATAATTTGGATAACTCGATTGCTTCTTTTGCGCGGGCCTGCTTTGAATATGCGCTGTCCGCCGGGCAGGAATTGTGGTTTTCCACCAAGGATACCATCTCCAAGGTCTACGACCACCGCTTTAAGGATATTTTCCAGGAAATCTATGATGCCGAATACAAGCAGCGCTTCGAGGAAAAGGGCATTTCGTATTTTTACACGTTGATCGATGATGCCGTTGCGCGCGTTATTCGTAGCGAGGGCGGCATGATCTGGGCGTGCAAAAACTATGATGGCGATGTGATGAGCGATATGGTAGCCACGGCTTTTGGTTCCCTGGCGATGATGACCAGCGTGCTTGTTTCGCCCGATGGCAAGTATGAGTATGAAGCCGCACACGGCACGGTAACGCGCCATTATTACCGCTACCTGAAGGGGGAGGAAACCTCCACCAATCCGGTGGCCACCATTTTTGCGTGGTCGGGCGCGCTGGCAAAACGCGGAGAGCTGGACGGCCTGGCCGATCTGCAAGCCTTTGCCAAGCGTTTGGAAAAGGCCACGCTGGATACCATCGAGGCTGGCACGATGACGGGCGATCTGGCCGCCATGGCGCAGGGCGAAGGAATCCGCAAGGTTACCAGCCAGGCGTTTTTGGATGCAATCGCCCAGCGCCTGCAATAAAATAGGGGGAATAAAACATGGGCCTTCAACAGCAGTGGGAACAATTGGTGGAAGCAGCCAGCAGCGATGAGCGTGCGCAGCAGCAGTTCTGGGGCGCGTATTATGCCGCCGAGACCGATGCTTACAAAAACATTCTGTCCCAAAAACGGCAGAAGCTAAGCGGAACGGCTAAGGAAGTGGCGGCCTCTCTGGGGCTGGAAACCGCTTTGTTTGCCGGCTTTTGCGATGGCATCAATACATCGCTGACCGCACCGGTGGATCTGGACGCTCTGGAAGAAGACGCGGCGGTGGAACTGGATATCGATTGGGAAAAACTTTATTACAATATGCACGAAGCCCGTGCCCAGTGGCTGTATACGCTGCCGGAATGGGATGGTGTGTTGGATGAGGGCAAGCGCAAGCAAATTACAGCCGATTGGCGCGCTGCCCATGTGGTAAAGGTGGAGAAAAAGCCCGGCCGCAACGCCCCGTGCCCGTGCGGAAGCGGGAAAAAGTATAAATACTGCTGCGGCGCCAGGGGATAATTCGCCGGAAAAGGCGGCAGGCATAAAAAACGGGGGCCGATAACCCCCGTTTTTCATATTCTAATGGCCATGCTATGGCTCTGTGTAAATGGCGCTTTACAGCAGGCGTTGCCGGCGCACCGTTGCGGCGTATCTTAATACCCGGCTTCCTCATCAAACAGGTATACGTGGATATGGCGGCCGACGGTGGGGCGGCATAAGTATACATAGGCGTTGCAAAAGCGTTGGGGATGATGGCAATCCTGGCATTGGCCCGTCCTGGCGCAGGGCGTGGAAAGGCCCAGCCTTTTGGCGTTTGGGGGGCAGGCATAGCGCTTGGTGCGCAAAACAGCCTCCTCCAGCGTGCCGGCCAGTTTGTTCTTTCCACAAAGGATAAAGCATTCACCGCGCCCATATAGCATGGTGCCGACACGGTTGCCATTGCCATCGATCCAGAAAAGCCCGCCCTCGCGCGTGACGGCGTTGGCGGAAGATAGGTAGTAGGGGGCCTGGAAAGAAAGCCGGTTAACGGCGGCGCGCTGCTGAAGGGGCGCTTCCCAGTGCCAGGTTACGGGGTTGCCCCGGGCCAGCAAACGGGGATACAGGCCGGATTGTGCCAATGTCATGCTGCCGCCAAAGCCAACGGTTCCCCCATCGGGGATATCCTCGAGCACGGCGGCGGCAGCCTGTTGCAGGGTATCAAAGTGTTTGGCATCAAATCCGTTTGCACGAAGCGATTCCTGTACCTGCTGCATATCATCCCCACCTTTATATAAGCCATGATACCATAAATCGATCCATGGGGCCACAGGAGCGTGGAAAATCAAATACAACTTGCAGCAAGGCAACATTTTGGTATAATAAACAAAAGGCAATCGAAAGGATGAAGGGCGTGCAAATTACCCTGGAGGCGGATTATGCTTTGCGGATGATGCTGGAATTGGCATCCTGCCGCGAGGGGGATTGCTTGAGGGCGACGGAACTAGGCAACATGCTGCATGTGCCCCAACGTTTTGCTTTAAAAATACTGGAAAAACTACGCCAGCATGGCCTTGTGCATTCCCAGCGGGGCAAATATGGCGGCTTTATGCTGGGAAAATCCAAATCGGACATTACCGTGCTGGAGATTGTTCAGGCCATTGACGGCATGCCGGCCATCAGCCGCTGTGTTACAAACCCGGCTGAATGTAACCGAAATGCTACGGGGTATTGCGCCATGCACCGGCTGTTTAAGGGCATCCAGAACCAGGTTGTCGATTCCCTGTCCGCCGCTACGCTGTCCTCCTTGCTGGAACCCTGTGTGGGGGAAAAATAGCCCGTTCGGTAAGCATACGCATGCTATACCCTGCATACTTTCCTTTTAGAGGGGGGAACGGTATGCAGGGCTTTTCTTTGGGAATATCGGGCGCGGATGTGCTGCGGTTACAGGTGCGTTTGCGCAGGCTGGGCGCTAAGGTGCCCGTTACCGGCATTTACTGCCGGCGTACAATGGAGGGGACCGATGCCTTCCTCAAGGCCATCGGGCTGGCCGGTGTGCCCATCGATGCCCGATTGCAATGCTGCCTGGAGGCTTTGGCACGCCAGCGCGGGGCCCTTCGGTTGGGGTGGTGCCAAAGCGGCGGCGCACAGGCCATTCGGGGAGGGTGGGTGGATGCCGCCGTTCTACCCATCCGTCGTATACAGCTGGGGCGAAGCGTTACGGTATACCGTGCCGGTGCCATGCAGCGTGCGGCCAGCGAAGCCAGGGCCTGCGGCATACCGGTGCTGTATGCGCTTTGCGCGGCCCATCCGGATGCCATCCATCAGTGGCTTTGCCGGAAGGATTGGCAGGACAGCGATCTGAACTGGCTGAAGCAATGCTTTTTTCGGGGTGAATGCCAGGGCGCGGTGCTGGATGTTGAAAATGCCTATCCGGAGGATTTGCCGGAGCTGTGCAATTTGCTGTGCGCATGGCGGGAACAGCTATCTACCCTGTGCCTGGGCAAGGAGCCTTTTTGGTGCTACCCGGTTATATCGCCGGAAATGCTGCCTTTTTATGGCGGGGAGGGCCCCTGGATATTGGCCGCCTGGGATGCCCAGCCCCGGGGAAAAATGGGGCCGGTGGCGCCAAAGGGCTGGGTAATGGATGCGGTGGATAGTGCCCTGGCGCGTTTTTCGAGGGAAAACATGCTGTTAGGGGTTCCCCTGTACGGCCGGGATTATATCTTTGATCCTTCGCAGGAGATGGTGTATGAGCAGGCTGTGGGTCTGCAAACCCTTCAGGTGCTGCGCGCGTGCGGCGTGTTGCGTCTAAAGGCGGGCGCTTTTACCGTGCGTTCCATCGGCCCCATGGTGGCAGGGGAGTGGGGCGAAACGCGGGAGGTGTTTCGTGATAACCAGGGAATGGAGCATACGCTCTATGCGGAAACCATAGGCTGTACGCGTAAACGCCTGGCCCTGGCGCGTACGTTGGGCGGTGCGGCCATGTGGGAAATGGGGCTTGTAACCTCCCATATTTTGGAAAAATTATAAAAAGATCAGGATATCCTTGTGCTAGGACAGTATGGGTGCTATACTAATGATTATAAAGTAAGTATTGGGGGCTTACGCATGCAGGCAGATCTTAAGGCTGTTCGCCGTGCGGATAGCCGTTTATATCAGCAAGTGATGCATAAAATGCGTCAGATGATTTTAGATGGCACCTATCGATCCGGGGAAAGGCTTCCGACGGAGAGCGCCTTGTGCGAGCTTTTTGGCGTTAGCCGCATTACCATCCGCCGTGCATTGGGCCAGTTGGAATATGACGGCTATCTTAAGCGTGTGCAGGGAAGCGGCACCTATGTATCCCGCCCGGCGATGGAACAACCCCTGGCGCGCGCTTACCGGTTTGAGGATATTTTTGCCGAATATGGATATTCCGGCACCACCAAGCTGATCCAGGTAAGGCAGCGCATCATCAACCTGGCGGAGCGGCAGGAGCTTAGCCTGGATGAGGAAAAGCCCCGTGTAAGCGAAATTACCCGCGTATATTATAATGGGGATACGCCGGTTGCCGTAGAATATCTGGATTTGCCGTGCAGCATCTTTGGCGAAGTAACGCCCCAACAGGTAACCGGGGAGGATGCGGTGCATCGGCTGATAGGTTCGCACACCCTGGGCCGGGCGGTCACTTACCGGGAAAGCATTGGCGCCTGTTCGCTGGGAAATAAGGAAACCCGCCTGCTGGCTGCAAATTATGCCGCTGCGGCGCTGAGCGTCAGCCGCGTGGCCTATGTGGATGAAAAACCCTTGTATAAGGTGCGCCGCATTATTGATGCACAGCACTATCGGTTTGTCATTAAGCTATCCTAAGGGTGCTTTCAGGGCTTCCAGGCCGCCGGCTTGGGGGCTCTGCTTTTATATGGCTTTTACACCTGATGCTGTCCCGGAGCGAAAAATGGCGGCTGTGCCTAAACCCACAAGAAGTTGATAACTGCAATGGCGAGGGCGAAATTAAGTTTATTGATCCGTAACCCATTTATAAGCCCAACACAATGGGGGGCCGGCCTGGTCCCCCTGGATGGAGGTAGAGGTTGTTGCATCGGTTTGCCATCCCCATGCGGGTTTTAAAAAGATGCCGGTATATGGCGGTGGGCATCCTTGCGTTTTTTATTGCGTTTTTGGTGGATATCGTTATCGTATGCCTGTATAGCGCGGGCGACCCGCTGTCGTATCTCAACGGCATGATGCGCTTTGTCCTGATCGCCTTTGGGCTTTTTCTGTTTTTAGGATACGAAATTGCTGCCAAGCTGCGGGAATGCAGGATGGCGGAAGCACTGTTTGCCGCGCCGGGGGAGAGGGCGCGCTATTATGGCGCGGCCTGGCTGTGCCTGGCTGTGCTGGCTTTTGCATTTGCCATTGTGATGTTTGGCTCCGTTGTGATATTTTGCGCCGTTTACCGCATCTGGTATGGGGCGTTTATCTGGCATGTGGCTGGGCTTTGTTTTTTATATGCCTTTCTAACCCCGGTTACGGCTGCTGCTATGGGCATGGTAATGGGCATTGCCATTAAAAAAAGGTACTTGGCGTATGTCCTTTGCGCGCTGTGGATTTTATCCAATACAAGCTATTTTGAACAAATATTGTTGGTGCCGGATAGGTTGATGGGCTGGCCGGCCGGCAGCACCGCGCTTTACCGCATCAATGATCTTTTCTTTTTAACGCCGCAGGCGCTGGGGATTATGCCGGATTACCTGTATGGCGTTCCCATGGAACCAGGCAAATGGTTTACCGTTATCTTTTGGCTGTGCCTGGCGCTGGCGCTGGGATGCATTTATTTGGTACGGTTCAGGAAAAATACAAGGATATGGTCATCGGCCGCAGCCCTGGCGGCTGCAGCCATTTGCCTGGCCGGTTTTGTGGTAAACGATCATTGCGTTAAAATGGATTGGCGGCCGGATACGGATCCGATGTATGATGATTATTATTATGCTGCTTATACGCCACCGCAGGATGCGCCCGGGTTTACCATCCAATCCTATGATATCAAGCTGAAGATTGGCAACGGCCTCAAGGCCCGTGTTACCATGGCGGTATCGCCGCTATCCGAACAAAAAACACAGTATCACTTTACCTTATACCACCGCTTTGCTATAACCGGGGCCAGCAATGCAGCCGGGGACATTCCCTTTACCCAAACAGGGGACGAGGTGTATATCAACGCCGCCGATATCCCCGATGGCATCTTAACCCTGGAGTACGAGGGGTATTCTGTTCATTATTACAGCAACCGGCAAGGCATCTGCTTGCCTGGTTATTTCCCGTATTACCCGTTTGAGGGGGATAAGATCATCCACCGCGGGTCTGACCATTGGGATACGGAAATTCCCCAAACGGCCAGGGAGTTTACGGTTTCGGTCGATAGCCCCTTAAAGCTGTTTGCCAATTTACCCGGCGATCCCGACCGGCCCAACCATTTTTCCGGGCAGGCCCAATCGCTTACCCTGATGGCCGGCATGATGGAGCGATTGGATGAAAAATGCGATATCCTGGGCAGCCCTGTGGATGGCGGTTATCAACTTGTCCGCATGGATGTGGCCATCGAAGCGGCCAATACCTGGGCGCAGGCTGTATCCAGCCGCATGGATGGGCACATGGAAATGGGCTTGTTTCCCAAGGAACATATTTGGATTGTATCCAACGCGTTTTACCGCGCCTCGCTGGGGGAGGATGTCGTCTTGTTGGATGGGTACAGCTTTGTATATTCATTCCATCAGGAAGTTCTGATCTCCACATTGGCGCAGCGCTATATCTTCCCGGGCAGGGAGGGTACCCTTTATGGCTGCCTGCGCCGTTATCTCAGAGATTCGGACAGCTTTCTTGCCGATAATAACCGTATTTCCCGGAAAGATGCAATCAAACGGCTGCATCAGATTAGCCAGGGGGAAACTTTGGGAAACCAATCTGATGTTTATGGGGCTTTTGCGGCTTGCTTGGCCCAGGTGCTGCAAAACGATCAGGATGATGCCCTTTTACAGGGAATTTATGATGAGATCGCCAGCAAAAATTATGATGACCGGCAGGCGGCAGACTATGTGCTTTCCCTGATGGAGGAGGTGGGATGAACATGATCCAAATCAATGATCTGGGCATGAAACTGGGCAAAAAACAGGTGCTGCACCATATCTCCATGGAGCTATCCCCGGGGGTATATGGGTTGTTGGGCGCTAATGGTTCCGGAAAAACTACGCTTTTGCGTTGTATGACCGGCATCTACCAGCCATCCATGGGTGAAATTACATATGATGGTGCTACGTTATCCCAGAATCCACATCTGCTGGATCAATTGGGATATTTGCCGCAGACGTACGGTATGTTCCCCGAGCTGACCGTATGTGAGGTGTTGGAATATTTTTGCCTGATTAAGCATGTGCCCAAGGATAAACGGATGCAAGCAATTGATCATGTGCTGGAAATGGTCAACCTTACGCAGGCAAAACATGCGCGTGTCAGCACACTGTCGGGCGGGATGAACCGGCGCGTGGGTATTGCCCAGGCCATTTTGGGAAATGCGCGAGTTATCCTTTTAGATGAACCTACATCGGGGCTGGATCCGGAAGAACGTATGCGTTTTCAGCAGGTGATTTCACAAATCAGGGGTGACAAAACCATCATCATATCTACGCATATTGTAGAGGATGTGGCGGCGGGCTGCGACGGCGTGTTGGTGCTAGACCAGGGCAACCTGTTATATAACGGAACACAGGAAAACTTATTATCCCGCGTGGAGGGGCTGGTTTATACGGTTGATCGGGCCACGCTGGAGGAAGCCACCTTCCCTTATTATATCGTGCATAGCCAGCCCGACAGCCATCGCATTGTTACGCACAAAAATGATACGCTGTCCAGGGCCGAGCCGACGCTGGAGGATGCCTACCTTGCGCTGACCAAGGGGTTGTTATAATGCTTGCGCTTTTTTTTCGTGAATTGCGTGGTATGCATTGGCTTTTTTGGTTGCCCGTTGCGGTGGTCTATCTGGCTTTGCCTGCTATGAATGCCGTTTCGCTCAGTATGGTGGGGGGAAACCTGGAATTTGGGGCCCCCCTGATGTTGATGGATGCCCAGCGCGTCTTTAGCTTTGCAAGCATTTTTTGGCCGGCATTTTTATTGAAGCAATATATCAATGCCCCGGGAAGCGAATTGCTTTTTGTGTATTTGAAGGGCAAAAATAGTTTATATGCCCGTATGCTTTGCCTGTGGTCGCTTGATGTGCTTATGGCGCTTCCTGTTATGGTGGCATATGCGGCATGGCTGCATGTATCCCTTTGGTATGATGTGCTTATTTTTGTTGATATGGCGCTGATTATTGGCTTTATTTATGGCCTAAGTATGCTGTGTGCCAATACGTTTTTGCCGCTGATGCTAAGCGTGCTTTACCTTGGGGCGTGTGTGGTGTTTGCCGGTTTTCCGTCGATATTTGTGCAAGGCCCGGATTATTCGTTGTTTGGGAATGTTATTCATTTTATCGTGCTTATTGTATTGGCAGCCCTGTTTATATGGGTGGGGCTGTACCGTGAAAAACGATACATGAAAAAAGGATAAATTATATGCAGGGCTGTGTTTGGTGTGGATGGCTTGTTCGGGCTGTCAGCCGGGAAATACCCCATATCTGCCTGCATGGCGCAAGTAGGGCGATATGCCCTTGCCGGCCCGGGTTTACAGGCAGGAAAGCTGTACGGGCCCCGTGCCAAGGTGGGCCGCCAGATAATCGGGGTGCTCCAACGCCATGCCGCCATGGTAGCGGCCGCTGCAGGTGATAAAAAAGCGGCTGCGTGCCAGCGGAACGCCGATTTGGCGCAGGGTATCGTGCGAAAGGGGATATATACGCCGGGCGGCCAGGATGCGTTTGGCGGATACCTCCCCAATGCCCGGGATGCGCAGCAGGGTTTGATAATCCGCCCGGTTGATATCCACCGGAAAAAGGTTGATGTTGCGCAAGGCCCAAGCCGTTTTGGGATCCAGATCCGGGCGCAGGTTGGGGGCGGCATCGGTTAATAATTCATCGGGGGAAAATCCATACAGCTGCATCAGACGGTCGGCCTGGTACAGGCGCGCCATGCGCCAGGCAGGGGTGGAAACCGGGGGAAGATGATATCCCACGGCCTGTGTTTTATACTGGAAGGCGGTGTAATACACGCGGGACAGGCCGTATTTTTGGTATAACGCACGGGATAAATTTAAAATGGTATAGTCGCTTTCCCCTGTACTTCCCGCCATCAGCTGTGTGGTTTGGGAGGTGGCAAAACGGGGCGATCCTTTTGCCCGGTGCCCCTGGTGTTCGGCTATCAGCTGGCTGATAGCCTTCATGGGGGTAAGGATGTTTTGCTTGTTTTTTTGCTTGGCAATGTGGGCATAGCCAGAACTGGAGGCTACCTCGATATTCACGCTCAGGCGGTCGGCATAGCGGCCGGTTTGTGCAATCAGCGCGGCATTGGCCCCGGGCATAACCTTGGCGTGGATGTAGCCGGGATAATGCAGCTCCTGCCGCAGCACGCGCAGGGTTTCAATGATAAGCTCCTGCGTATAATCGGCATTTTGGTAGATGGAGGAAGTAATAAAAACCCCTCGGCCATTTTTTCGGGCTTGTGCCTGTGCCAAAAGGGCAAGGGCACGCGGCGTATGGCTATACCTCGGTTTATCCACCGTGCAGCGGCAGGCGCAGTAGGCACAGTTAAAAATGCAGTTGTTGGACAGAAATATCTTGGGAACCGTCGGAGGAGCAGGGCGGGAACATATGCCGGATGATAAGGCTTGCAGCGATTGGCTTGAAACCATGCGGGGCGCTTCCGCTACATCGTATAAAGCATCCTGCTGCATTTGGGCAATGGATTCTTCCGCAGTAGGCGTGTGGGGAATGATGATATGGGCCATGCAGCTGCCTCCCATCCGGAAGTTGTTACCCCCATTATACTATCGTTACAGCCAAAATGCAAACATATGTTTGCATTTGCAAAAATTCCAGAAAAGGAATAAAAAACCATCGCCGGGCCGATGAAGCCCGAAAATCATGTTGCTCGGTTGGACGAAAAATAGTATCCATGCTACAATAGATTCAGTATTCCCGGCGCTGTTGGCGGCCGGGGCCTGGAGAGGGCGGATGATGATATGGATGGCCAAGCCCATGTGATTCCTGCGGCGCAGGAAAAGGCAAACAGCGGCGCCAAGAGGGCAATGCATCACAAGTGGTTTTTGTATGCAACGGCATTTTTTTCCGGCATGTCGGTTATGGCGGTGGAATTGGGCGCCAGCCGTTTGCTTGCGCCTTATTTCAGTTCCTCCCAGATAGTGTGGACGGTTATCATTGGTACGATCATGATCGCCCTGGCGGTGGGCAATGTCATCGGCGGGCGGATGGCGGATAAGCGGCCCGATCCTTCCCGGCTGTATACCCGCTTGATTATTGCGGCCATATGGATTGCCGCCATCCCGTTTGCCGGCAAGTATGTTATTGCTGGCGTGTCTTTTTTATTGGCGTTGTTTGTTACCAAGCAGTTCCTGGTGTGGGCCTCGCTGGTATCCTGCCTGGCGCTTTTTGTTTTTCCGTTGGTGCTGCTGGGCACGGTTTCGCCGGCGCTGACCAAATTTGCCGTCGGCAGCCTGGAGGAAAACGGCAAGGTGGTTGGCGAGCTGGAAGCGCTTAACACCATTGGCAGCATCATCGGCACCTTTTTGCCGACGTTTGTCACCATCCCGACCGTGGGCACGGCGATGACGTTTTTGATCTTTGCCGCGGTGTTGGCGGTTCTTTCGCTGATTTATTTTATCTCCATCCGCCGGCATATTGTGCGCGGCGCGGCGGCGGTGGGCCTGATCGCCGTGCTGATGGCCATGCCGTATAAAGTTACCTTTGCTTTCTGGGAAGAAGATATCGTTTATGAAGGGGAATCCATCTATAACTACCTGCAAGTTAAGGAAGATGCCCAGCAGGTGATTTTATCGACCAACGTGCTGGCCGGCGTGCAATCCATATGGGTTAAATCCGGCGGCTTAACGGATATGTATTATGATTATGCCCTGGCCGGCCCGATGATGGCGGGTATGAACGCGGGGCAGGGCGGCGGGCGCGATGTGCTGCTGCTGGGGCTGGGCACGGGCACATATGCCAAGCAGTGCGTTACCTATTTTCCGGGGGCCTCCGTGGTGGGGGTGGAGATCGATAGTAAAATTGCCACGCTGGCGCGGCAGTACTTTGATTTGCCCCAGCAGGTGGAGGTAGTGGTGGATGATGGGCGCGCTTATCTGGGGCATGCGGGGTTGTATGATGTTATCCTGGTGGATGCTTATCAGGATATAACCATCCCTTTTCAGATGTCCAGCGTGGAGTTTTTTATGCAGGTACGCAGCCATCTAAAGCCAGGCGGGGTCATGGTGGTCAATATGAACATGCGTTCCAGCCGGGAAGGGGCCATCAACGATTACCTGTGCGATACCATTGCGCAGGTATTTGATTATGTCTACACCTGCGTGGTGACAAACGCAACCAATACGGTATTGTTTGCCTGCCAGGATGGCGGCATGTTGGAGCGCATGGACGCCGCCGTCAATGCCATGGCCGAGGGGGAACTAAAGGTCATGATGGGGCGCGTACGGGCCGGGCTGGAGCGGCAGGATAAAGGCCCGCTGGTGTTGACGGATGATAAGGCGCCGGTGGAGCTGCTGGGCATGCGGGTGATAGATGATATCATTATGGAAAGCGTTGCCGATTTGCAGGATATCATCCGCTCCGGCAACTGGAAGGATTTATTGGGTTTGCTGGG
>JAQXFY010000116.1 GCA_029006015.1 bacterium | reverse complement strand
CATGTTGCCGGGTGCAACCAGCATCATCGTTACGGTGTTCCTGTTCGCCCTGGTATGGCAGTGGAATGATAACTACATGGCTTCCTTCCTGCAGGTGGAAGGAAAAATGACCCTGGCTTTGACGCTGACCTCGCTTCCCAGCATGCTGGCTAAGCTGACGGCTAATGGTGCGGAGGATCATCTGCGCGATGAGTATGGTGTTAACGCATCCAACCCCTACACCATGGTGTCCATGATTCAGGCAGGCTGCCTGCTGATGATTGCGCCGCTGTTGGTGATTTATGTTGTGTTGCAGCGTTACTTCACCGAATCCATTTCCCGTTCCGGTATTGTTGGTTAAGCCGATTGCCTGTGCGGCACGAGGATACTCCTCGTGCCGCATTTTTATAATAGGATGGGTGGACGCCGCTGGTCGCAATAGAGGTACCGGCGGTATACCGCTTGTGGCATATCTTGATACATGGGAAAAGGCATACAAGATTGTTATTCCGGCATAAACCTGGGTATCGCATGCCCAGGGGGAAAATATAAGCATATGAAGAATAGATTATAGGAAAATGGCAGATATCAAGCGCATGGGCGGCATAGCATAAGACAGCACAACGTAAAATGGGGGGTCAGCAGGATGACTAAGGGCATTTTAAGTGGCATCACGACAAAGTGCAGGGGGTGGACATGCCCCTTAGCCATGCGGACACGCTTGAAGCATGCCTCCTGGGTGTTTGCACGGTCCATTTTGCTGATTGGACTGTCTTACATTGTATTGTCACCGGTGCTGTTTATGCTGTCCATGTCCTTTCGGGTGCCCTGGGATAATATGGATCCTTCGGTGGTATGGATCCCGCGGTCGCTGACGTTTTAGGTTATCCAGGCCTCCTATTCGGCATTGCATTATCCTACAAGCCTGATGGAGACGTTAAAAACCGGTGTACTGACGGGCGCGGTGCAGGTGATGGTTACCTGTATAGTGGGATATGGCTTTGCCCGTTTCCGTTTTCCCGGAAAAAAGATATGGTTTGCCTTGGTGCTGTTTGTATTGATTGTACCCATGCAAACCATTATGTCCGGCTACTATTTGCAGATGCATACCTTCAAGCCGTTTGGATTAGGCAGCGGAATATCGCTGCTGGGAACCTATTGGACATTTTGGCTGCCCGCCCTGTTTGGATTTGGCCTGCGCAGCAGCATTTATATCTATTTATACCGGCAGTTTTTCCGGGGCCAGCCGCGTGAATTGGAGGAGGCTGCCACGGTAGACGGCTGTGGGACGTTTGGCATCTTTTGGCGCATCATGCTGCCGGGGGCGACCAGCATCATTATCACGGCCTTCCTTTTTGCGCTGGTATGGCAATGGAATGATAATTACATGGCATCCTATTTTCAGGTGCACAATAAAACAACGCTGGCCATTTCCCTGCAGGCGCTGCCCAATTCCCTGCCGCGGCTGGAAATCCAAAGCGGCAAGGATACAGGCCGGGTGGTGTATAATACCTATACCATGGTATCCATGATCCAGGCGGGCTGCCTGTTGATGATCTTGCCGGTATTGGTGATTTATATTGTCTTGCAGCGCTATTTTACGGAATCGATTTCCCGATCGGGGATTGTGGGGTAGTACGGATGAAGTTTGATTGGATCCTGCTGGATTTGGACGGTACACTGACGGATTCTGCGGAGGGCATTAAAAAAAGTGTTCGCCATGCGCTAAACCGGATGGGATGGCCCCAGCCGGCGGAAGAACGGATGGATGATTGGATTGGCCCGCCGCTGCGCGATTCCTTTATGATGTTTTGCGGCATGTCCGCCCAACAGGCGGAAACAGCCATTTCCCTGTATCGGGAGCGGTTTTCCACCATCGGCTGGATGGAAAACCGGGTATACGAAGGCGTGGTGGATATGCTGGCCGGCCTCAGGCAAGCCGGCTATTGCCTGGCACTGGCTACCGCCAAGCCGCTGGTGTTTGCGCAGAAGATTATTCCATACTTTGGTTTGGAGCAATATTTATCCCACATCAACGGGGCCGATCTGTCGGGCGCCAAGCAGACCAAGGTAAGCGTTATGCAGGCGGTACTGTCATCTACAGGCGCCAAGCATCCCCTGATGATTGGCGATCGGGAAGATGATGCGCGGGCTTCGGTCGAGCTGGGCGTGCCCTGCCTGGGTGCGGGCTGGGGCTATGCCAAACCGGGGGAGCTGGAGGCCGCGGGCTGCATTCATATTGCGGAAAAACCATCCGATGTGTTGGAATGGATACGGGGTGAGTATAAATGAGGGGATGTTTGGTTACGCTGGAAGGCATGGATGGTGCGGGCAAATTCACCCATGTGGCGCTGCTGGCAAAAGCGCTGGAGGATATGGGATATGAAGTGGTGCTTACCCGGGAGCCGGGCGGCTGCCCCTTGGCGGAGGCGATTCGGGAATTGCTGCTGAGCACGGCATACAGTGGTATGTCCCCCCGGGCGGAGGCGCTTTTATATGCCGCCGCGCGTGCGGAGCATGTGGAACAAGTTATTCGCCCGGCGTTGGAGCGCGGCGCCGTTGTGATTTGCGACAGGTTTATTGATTCCTCCCTGGCTTATCAGGGGTATGCGCGCGGCCTTGGGGAAGAGGCGGTCATGCAGGCCAATCGGTTGGCGCTGGATGGGCTGATGCCCGATGTTACCTTGTACCTTCGCCTGGCCGAATCCGATGCCCATGGCCGGCAGGATACCAG
>JAQXFY010000115.1 GCA_029006015.1 bacterium | reverse complement strand
CCTCCCGGCAGAGCTGGCTTCCGCTTTGCGCAATCGCCGCGCCGATTGCCATTTCATCATACACAAAGCCATATTGCTTATATGTTCCATTCTCCCTTTTTGTGTTGAGCTGGCGCGATAATTCCACCAGCTTATCCCATGTCCATTCCCCACGCTCCCAACTTTCCATTGGGCTTTCCATTCCCCGCCGCTTCATTTCATCCAAATTATATACAACAGACAGCATACCTTTACCCTTCGGATATCCAGCCCCTTCATAATATTGCAGACAATATCTTTTTCCCTTCCAGGTGTTTGCGTTACACACGCCATGTAAAAATGTATTATCCCTGTCGTCCAACCACTCGTCAATCGGCTGGACGATCCCCATTGCAGCCCATTTCGGAACAGGCGGATTCTCTTTATAAATCGTTGATGATGAAGATGGAATGATGGTGGGACTATTATTCGTCGCAATCAAAAATCTATAAATGGTTTCATGACGGTTCTTTGACGGAAACAACTCACTTCGGTCTGGCGATATCGAAACATATGAGATATGAACACCATATTCCCCCGAGAATTGATCCTGCAACGTTTTATACTGGGGCATCGTACTTTCGAGTTTTGTTTCCCCTCCATATATTTTTATTGTTTTTCCCTGCATGGCTGTAAAATCGATATTGGAGGGCCAATTGATTGTTTTTCCCGGCGTCGGGTCGGCGGAAGGGCTGGCCTCCACCACCGGCGTTATACTGGCATTGGGCGAATGGGTTACATCGCCTGCACACCCCGTGGCCATAATCAGCATAAGCGCCAGACAGATGCTTATTCCAACATCATGCTTGCTTACCTTCATGTTGTTTTCCCCTTTCCATGCCGCCCGGTGCCAGGGGCGCAAACAGGGCTTTGCAGCCCACCCTTATTGGTGGATATCCCCGCCAATCGGGTCTATCCGTGGCCATTTTTCATACCCTATGGGGCTTTTGACATAAGTCGCACAACCCGTTTTTATCCTGTTTGATGTTTCTGGTTTCAGTCTAATCCTTTTTCAGTATTTTGTCAACACAAATCCAAAAAAAATCGATTTTTCCTTTTAAACCAACAAATCGATACGGCAAAATGATATCTGGCCCCCTTTTGCTCCCTCATATCATCAGCCATCCTTGGGGCAGCCAAGCTTGAACCATAAAAACAGGATGAAGGGCAAACGTGCCCTTCATCCCTGATATAAAACACATATTTTCCGGTTTAACGGGTACCTTCAAACCGCGGGGTACGGTTTTGCCGCTTTGGCACACCATCTGCCGCGCTGCCTGAGCAGCCGGGCTTATGCCTTGTCCCCCGTGCACAGCGGACGAACCGCGCGCATTTCAATATACCCACGCTGGCCGCGGGGTTCCAGCTGGATACGGGGGTTTGTGTCATCCCATTGGTAGCCGATCAAAGCAGGGTCGTATGTATCCATGGCGTGTTGCACCGCCAGGATGGCATTGCCATACTCCTCCTCCTGGAAAGGTTGGCCCTGGAACACCAGATATTCGGCCTTTGGCAGGGTAATCACATCAAAACCATCGGGGATAACGCCGCCATAATCCATCTC
The DNA here is from genome assembly GCA_029006015.1 of bacterium. Lineage (GTDB taxonomy): Bacteria > Bacillota > Clostridia > Christensenellales > SUG1161 > SUG1161. The sequence goes on along the minus strand of JAQXFY010000115.1, from coordinate 5,443 downwards.
CACCTCCACCCCCTGCACATAGGTGGAGGTTCCCGGTTTGATGTACTGCTCCGGCAGCCAAAGGCAAACCGGTTCGCCGCACAGGGAATCCATGCTGGCCAGCAGCCCCCATACATCGCACCCGACTTCCTCGCAATACGCAAAGTAATCCCCGGCTTTTACCCCGCGTTTGATGATAACCTTGCGCTCGGGCTTGTGCATCAGCTGCACAAACAGGCTTTGTACATTTTCCATATCCAACGTCTCCTTTCTGAGTTCCCGGAATTTAACCCCATAGGGAATAAACAGGGGAATGGGAACCTTCGTGCGGGTATACTCACCGGGGTTACAGCCAAACTCCCGGAAAAAGGCCCGCTGATAACCGTCCACGCTGCCAAAGCCCATATCATATGCCGCCTCAATCACCCGGCAGCCCTCCTGCTTGAGCCGTATGGCCGATCTGGAAAGCCGCAGGCGGCGGATATACTCGCTTGGCGTCAGGCCGGTATATTGCCGGAACAGCCGATAGGAATGCCATGGGGAGAACAACGATGCCTGCGCCAGATTAGACAGGGTGATCTCATCGCCCAAATGGGCTTCAATATATTCCTGCATCCGTTGAACCGCCAGGGTTTGTTCCTTCATCTTCCCGCCTCCCGACACATGGCATTTTACCCCATTGGCAAAATGCGCTCTCGACTTTTCTTGCCATTTTTCCACCGCGCCTGCAGCCTGTAGGGGCTATCGATGGCTTTCCTGCCGCGCCTGCATCATCCTTCCAAAAAAGGCAGGCGGCCCAGCAGCCGCCCGCCCCTAAACCCAAGGATAAAAAGCACCGCAAAGCCCGTGCCTAGCCTTCTATCCGTTCCACCGGAACTTGCCCGGCCATCCAGCGTTCAAAATCCTCCACATCGGCATGGGCCAGCAAGCCGGGCAGCAAATGGCAGGCCACATCGCCGCGCGCATAATAGCGTTTATCAACAAAATCCCCATACCCCTTGGGGGAGGAGGCGGTTACCATCAGCTTATCCGGCATGGCAAGCGCGGCAGCCAGGCGGGCGGCAATGCCGCCCCATCCATCTGCCAGGATGCACGGGTTGCCCTGCACAAAATCCGCCCCGCGCAGGTATTCCATCGCCCGGCATACATCATGGATGCGCATGGCCATCAGGCTGTCGCCCATAAACAGCATATCCATATTCAGGCGGCTAAGGGAAGCAAACTCCCCCTCGCCATCGGTAATGGGATGGGGCAGCGCAGCGCCGGCGCCCGTCATATCCAGCACAATGGCCTGGCGCCCGGCATCCAGCTGCGCCTGGATCAGCTTGCGGTGGGCGACGATATTCGCCGTTCCCCCTTCCCACACCATCAGGGTGGCGGGCAGCGGGCTGTCATTGCCCGCGCTTTCCGGGCGGATGCTCATCAGCTGCAGCTGCATGCGCGGCCGGCTGAAAATCAGATCCTGCCGGGCTATCACCCCATCCCCCTTGCACTGGCCATACCGGGCGCTGCGGGGATAGAAGGGGATGGCTTGCCGCCCCCGATAAACGGCGTTATCCAAAAAGGCCATCGCCTGGCGGCGACGGGCATCCTCGCCCAGGGCGGTATGCTGCTTAGCGATACGCGCGCGCTCCTGCTGGGTTTCTTCAAACACAAAGCGGGCACCGGGCAACGCCTCGCGCACCTGGCGGCCGCCCAACACGGTTAAATCATCCTGCTGGTTAAGCCGGACGGCCTGCGTATCGACAAACACCGGCGCCCCCAGGAAAACCCGCGTAAAGAAAGCAGCCGCCGCACGGGCCAATTCATCGGAATACTGGTGGATATGGTTGGCCTGGGAAATGCCGATATGGCTGGGATCGGCAAACCTGTCCCACGCCCGGCGGGCACGGGATACCGTTCTAAGCGCGCCCTCTATGGGGAAGAAATCCTGCATGGCCGCCAGCACCCACACGGGTTTGGGGAACATGCAGTAGAAGATATCTTCAAAATCCCAACCGATATCGCCTATCAAGCCGGGATGGATTTGCTCCATATCCTGCGCCTGGCCGGTATACAGGTAGCTTTCCTTATCCATGATATAGGTGCCGGGCGCCGCAGCGGCGATGCGCGTATCGCCCATCATCATCAGCGTGGTCTGCGTGCCGCCGCCAGAGTTGCCGGTAACGCCGATTTTATGGGCATCCACCTCCGGCCGGGAAAGCAGGTAATCGATGCCGCGCATGGCATCATGCAAAAAATACCGGCCGATGTTTTGCCCCAGCATCTGGCTTTGCAGCCCGGCCTGCATGTGATCGGGCACGCAGGGGGGCACGCACTCGGGCCCCTGCTGATCGTAGCTGAAGCGCTCGCCCTGGCCGACCGGGTCCTGCGCCAGCACAATAAGCCCGGCACGCGCCAGGATGCGGCATACCCGCTGGTAGCGCGGATACAGCTTGCCCAGTTCGCTGTGCCCGCACAAAAACTGCACCGCCGGCGCGGGCTGTACCCGGTTATCCGGCAAATACAACAGCGCGGTTACATAAATGCCGGGGCGCGATTCAAAAATCACCTTTTCAATGGTCAGGCCCTGCTCGCGCACGCTTCCCATCACACGGGCGTTAAGCGGGCCCCCCTCCGGCAGGCCGCCGATGGATTTTAAAAAGGCTTGCCGCACGGCTTGGCCGCGTGCCTGTACGGCCTCCGCACTATCCAGTCCATCGCGCACGGTATCGCCCTGGTGAAGGTGCAAAAGCATACGGGAAAAGACATCCCGCTGCAATTGGCTGTGCAAATCATAATACCGGTTGCCCGCGCCACAGGCCTGTAAATCCTCATAAATCATGACGCATCCCCCTTATGGCGTTTATGTTGATACCAGTATACGGGATAGCAGCCCGGGTGACAAGTTTTTTCTTGACCCTTCCCCTGTTTAGCCTTATACTAAATGCTAATTTAGTTTAAAGGCAGGGATGAAGAATGCAGACGCGCCCATTGGGAAACACCGGCCTTACCGTCAGCGCGATCGCCTTTGGCGGCATTGTCGTTACCGATACCACGCCTGCGCAGGCCGAACACCATGTTGGCTGGGCGGTGGATCATGGCGTTACTTATTTTGATGTTGCCCCCAGCTATGGCAATGCTGTAAAGCGGCTGGGCCCTGCCCTGGCCCCCTACCGCAACGGGATATCCCTGGCCTGCAAAACCTTAAAGCGCGATGCCGCAGGCGCCCAGGCCGAGCTGCTTTCTTCCTTGAAGGCGCTTTGTACCGATCATTTTGATGTATACCAGCTGCACGGCCTGTCCGATATGGACGAAGTGGAGCAGGTGTTTGCCCCCGGCGGGGCGATGGAAACCCTGCTGTGGGCCAAGCGTGAAGGCCTGGTGCGCAACATCGGCTTTTCCGCCCACAGCGAGGATGCTGCCCTGCGCGCGCTGTCGCTTTATCCCTTTGATACCGTGCTGTTCCCCATGAACTGGGCGCTTGGCGCCATCCACGGCTTTGGCCAGCGTTTGGCCCGCCAGGCCAAGGCGCAGGGCACGGGGCTGATCGCCATGAAATCCCTGGCCCACCGCCAATGGCTGGAGAGCGAGGTGCACACCCACCCCAAGGCCTGGTATAAACCCATTTACCGGGATGATAAGCTGGCGCTGGCCGCCATGAAATATACGCTGTCCACCGGTGCGGCCACGTTGGTTTCCCCCGGGGATTTCGATCTGTTTGCTTTTATGGTAGGCCACATCGATGCCTGCCTGGCCCATCCCTTTACCGAGGAGGATGCGGCCTTTGTGCGCGAACAGGCGCTGGCCATCCGGGAACATCTTTTATTTTAAGAAGGGCTTGATATGACCAACCTTTTGCTGCGTTTATTTGTACCCAACCTGGGCGATGGCCAGGATGTTTCCGCACGCCGGCGGGTGGGCTTTTTATCGGGTTTTGTCGGCATTCTGGTAAACCTGATCCTGTTTGCAGGCAAGCTGGCCGTCGGCCTGGCCTTTTCCAGCGTGTCCATTACGGCCGATGCCGTGAATAACCTGTCCGATTCGGGCACATCCATTTTATCGGTGGCCAGCGCGCGCATGGCCAACAAACCGGCCGATGAAAAGCACCCCTTTGGCCATGCCCGGGTGGAATATATCATTTCCATGATTATCGCCTTTGTCATCCTGATGCTGGGACTGGAGCTTATCAAAAGCTCCGTGGCCAAGATCATAACGCCGGAAGCCTCGCAATTTAGCTGGGTGATGGTTGGCGTGCTGGCAGGCTCCATCCTGGCCAAGGGCTGGCTATACCTGTTTAACCGCAGCCTGGGCCGGCGCACGCAATCGACCGTGCTGCTGTCCACCGCGGCGGACAGCCTGTCCGATGTGTTGTCCACCTCCGCGGTGCTGCTTTCCTCCATCCTGTCCCCCCTGATCGGATTTTCGCTGGATGGCTACATGGGCGTGCTGGTGGCTGTTTTTATCATGATAACCGCCGTGCGCATTTTGATGGACACCTTCAACCACCTGATCGGCCAGGCCCCCACGCAGGAGCTGGTTACCGCCATCGACCGCTTTGTTCACCGCTATGAGGGCGTACAGGGCATACACGACCTGGTTGTGCACAGCTATGGCCCCGGCCGCAGCTTTGCCTCCCTCCATGTGGAGGTAAACGCCAACGAGGATATTTTAAAAAGCCACGATATGATCGATAATATCGAGCGGGATATTGCCGAGGAGCTGGGCATTCACCTGGTTATCCATCTGGATCCCATTGTGGTGGATGATCCCAAGGTAAACCAGCTTCGCCAACAGGTGCAGGCCATCGTCCGCAATCTGGCGCCCGGCATGGACATGCACGATTTCCGCGTTGTCTTTGGCCATACCCATACCAATTTGATCTTCGATATCGTTGTGCCCCACGGCGTCGGGCTGACGGATGAAGATATCATCCAGCATGTCTCCCAGGCCGTGCAGGCCATCGATCCCCATTATTTCACCGTCATCACGCTGGACCGCAGCTTTGTTTCCATGCCCGCCCACGCCACCCAGCAGGCGGATTAACCGCGGCAACCCAAAGTTTTTGCACCGCGCCCGGCTTTCCTTGCAGGAACCGGGCGTTTTTTTGCAGCCAGCGGGCGCCCAACCGACAAGCGCAAGGAAAATCCGCTGCCGGAAAGATCACAAAAAGGCATTTGCCCCATTGTCCTGGCATGGCAGCATCCATGAGGGCCTGGCCCTAAAGGGCGCCAAAGCCTGCCGGTATTTCGGCGCCGCCCACCGGCGGGCCCATTTGGCCCTGCAGCCGGATGATAAAAGGCAAAATCCAATCAGCGCGCTTTGCGTGATATCCAGCCCGGCCCCCTTCAAATGCCGGCGTTTTCCTGCTTGCACCCTGTAAAAAGCATGGGTATAATCAAGCCATATCCCGTTATGGAGGAATACGCATGATTACATGGGCTGATTTTGAAAAAGTGGATATGCGGGTGGGCACCATTGTGGA
>JAQXFY010000114.1 GCA_029006015.1 bacterium | reverse complement strand
CTTTCAATGCCGGTTAAAATATCCATTCCGAAAGGATGGGCGGCATGTTGGATGGCGGCGGCGTTTTCGGGCGTAATGCCGCCGGCCAGCAAAACAGGCAGCGGCGTGGCCCGGCAGATGGCCTCATACAGGGAAAGGTTTACCCGAAGGCCCGTGCCCCCGGCAAGGTTTGGGGTATAGGCATCCACCACCAGGCCACAGATGCCGGTATCCGAAAGCAGCCTGGCGGCCTCGATTGGATCGGGGCAGGCAAAATCGCACCGGCCATCCGCGCCGATGCGCAAGGCCTTGATCGTGCCGATACCAAGGGGCGCCAGCCCCCGCGCGATGGCCGCGATATCTTGTAAACCCTCCCGGTGATGCAGCTGCACAAAATCGGGCCGCAGCCTTTGGGCCAGGGACAGGATATGCCCGCGGGGGCCGCCCACCACCGCGCAGGTAGCGGGGCTGCCATCGCGGTGCATCAGCGCAAGGGCGGCATCCGCCGTTAGGTTCCAGGGCACGCTTTCGGGGTATTCCACCACAAACCCAGCGATATCCGCCCCGCCGCAGGCTGCAAGCCCTCGGCCATCCATGATGCCGCACAGCTTGATCAGCGGCCCCTTGCGCCCTTTTTTAAGCGCAAGAAGCGGGTTTTCTTCCATAACAGGGCCCCCTTTTATCTCGATACGGTTGCCGTGCGCGGGCTAGGGCCGGGCCGCGGCCAGCTGGCGGTAAAGGGCAGCGGGATCGGGCGATTGTAAAAGCGCGGTGCCGACCAGCGCAGCATGGGCACCCGCCAAAAGGGCCCGGCGCACATCCTGTGGCCCGCGAATGCCGCTTTCGCTAACGATAAACGCGCCCTCGGGGGCCAGGGAAACCAGCTGTTGTGTAGTGGCAACGGTACCGCCATCGGTTTCCCAACGGGTAATATCCCGGTTGTTGATGCCGATCAGCCTGGCGCCGCAGGCGGCTGCCAGGTGCATTTGGGCGGGGGTGTGGGTTTCCACCAGGGCATCCAGCCCGCATGCGGCCGCACATGCCAGCAGGGCGGGCAGGCTGCCTTCCTCTATGGTGGATAAAATCAGCAGCACCGCGCTGGCCCCCATATCCCGGCTGGCCATGATGTGCTGCGGGGTGCGGATAAAATCCTTGCGCAGCACCGGCAGGCCGCTGGATTGCGCCACCTGCTTTAACAAACAGGGGCTGCCGCCATAATGCGGGCCCTCGGTTACCACGGAAAGCACGGGCGCGCCGCAGCCGGCCATGCTGCGGGCATAGGCGGCTGCGCCGCCCTGCGCCAACAGCTCCCCCTCTCCGGGGGAGCGCAGCTTGATATCGGGGATAACCGGCGCTCCGGCTTCAAAAGCCTGCCGGAGCGCCTCAAGAAAGGCGGCCATATCAAGCTTCCCCGGCTACCGCGTGGGAAGCGCGCTGCAATGCCGTAAGCTTGTCCATGGCCGCGCCGGAGGCAATGATATCCCGCGCCAGGGCCACACCCTGCTCCAGGGTGGCGGCTTTTTCGCCGATGTACAGCGCGCCGCCGGCGTTGAGCAGGATGGCATCGCGCCGCGGCCCGGTATCCCGGCCCGAAAAAACATCGGTTATCATGCGGGCGTTGGCCTGCGGCGTTCCGGTGGCAATTTCCTCCAGCGTGCAGCGGGCAAGGCCAAATTGCTCCGGCGCAATGCGGTAGGAGGTGATCTTGCCGTCCTTAAGCTCGTTTACCTGGGTTTCGCCCAGCAGGGAAATTTCATCCAGCCCGTCGATGCCGTGCACAAACAGCGCGCGCGTATAACCAACGTTGCGGGCAACCTGGGCGACGGTATCAACCAGCTCCGGCTTGTATACGCCCATGACGTGGCGGCTGGCCGCCGTGGGGTTGATCAAAGGCCCGATGATGGTGTAAAAGATGGTTTTGATGCCCAGCTCTGTTTCGGGCGGCAGCACCTTGCCCATAACGGGATGGAACAGCGGCGCGTATAAAAAGGCGATGCCGATATCCTCGATCAGGCTCTCGGCCTGGCGGGGCGTCAGGTTGATGTTGACGCCAAGTGCCTCCAGCACATCGGCGCTGCCCGACAGGCTGGAAATGGAACGGCTGCCATGCTTGGCCACCGGGATGCCGCCCGCCGCGGCGACGATGGCCACCGCGGTGGAGATATTAAAGGTGGAAAGCCCGCCGCCAGTGCCGCAGGTATCCATCAGCTCCCCTGCAACATGGGGGGTGATTTTGACGCAGTTATCGCGCATGGCCTGGGCGATGGCGGAAATCTCGGTCAGCGTCGGCCCCTTCATCAAAAGGGCTACCTGGAAGCCGGCGATTTGTACGTTGGTCAGCTCGTCGTTTTTAATGGCAACGATAAGGGCATATGCCTCGTCATAGGATAGATCCTGCCGGGCGGTCAGCTTGGTTAAGATGGTTTTAAACATGGGGTGTCCCCTCCTAAAATGGCTGTTTTCATTTGGCGCACATAATCGGTTACGGGGCCGATGCACGCCTTTCCGTGCCGGGCGATGATATCCACCACCGCGCTGCCGACGATGACACCATCGCAGATGGGCGCCAGCTCGGCGGCCTGTTGGGGCGTGGATACGCCAAAGCCAACGGCACAGGGAATATCGTTTGCGGCCTTGGCCGCGGCAATCATATCGGTTAATTGGGCGCTGAACTGCTTGCGCATGCCCGTAACCCCCATGGAGGATACGCAGTATAAAAATCCCTCGGCGCCCCCGGCAATGGCGGCGATGCGCGCCTGCGAGGTGGGGGCGATCATGGAGATGAGGGCGATACCGTGGGCCCTGCAGGGGCCCTCCAGCTCGGCCTTTTCCTCAAAGGGCACATCGGGCACGATCAGGGCGCACACGCCCGCCTGGGCGCACCGGGCCAGAAAGCGGTCGATGCCATAGGTGAATACCGGGTTAAAATAGGTCATGACCGCCAGCGGCACGCGCCTGCGCCATCGTACATGCTCCAGCGCGTCGAAAATTTTATCCGTCGTCGCCCCGGCGGCCAGCGCACGGCCGTCCGCCGCCTCGATAACGGGACCTTCGGCGATGGGATCGGAAAAGGGAATGCCGATCTCGATAAGATCCGCGCCGGCATCGGCGATGGCGGGGATAAGCGCCATCGTGGTTTCAAGATCCGGGTCCCCGGCGGTAATAAAGGGGATAAAGGCTTTTTGGCTGAATACATCGGCCAGGGGGGATTTATTCATAAATCTGCACTCCTCTGTAACGGGCGATGGCGGCCACGTCCTTATCGCCGCGGCCGGACAGGTTGATAACCAGAATTTGGTCCTTGGACAGCGTTGGCGCCAGCTTTTTGGCATGCGCCACCGCGTGCGCGCTTTCAATGGCGGGGATGATGCCTTCCGTGCGGGACAGGTATTCAAAGGCGTCCACCGCCTCGTCATCGGTAACGGGTACATACCGCGCCCGGCCGGTATCCCTTAAATAGGCATGCTCCGGGCCGATGCCGGGGTAATCCAGCCCGGCGGAAATGGAGTATACCGGGGCGATCTGGCCGTATTCATCCTGGCAAAAATAGCTTTTCATGCCGTGGAAAACGCCCAGCGTGCCCAGCGCCAGCGTGGCGGCGTTTTGTGGGGTATCGATGCCGCGGCCGGCGGCCTCGCAGCCGATCAGGTGAACGCCGGCATCCTCTAAAAAGGGATAAAACGCGCCCATGGCGTTGCTGCCCCCGCCCACGCAGGCCAGGATATAATCGGGCAGCCTGCCCTCGGCCTGCATCAGCTGCGCGCGGATTTCTTTGCCGATAACGCTCTGAAAATCCCGCACGATGGTCGGGAAGGGGTGCGGCCCCATGACCGAGCCCAACACATAATGCGTATCCGCAATGCGGTTTGTCCATTCCCGCATGGTTTCGTTGACGGCATCCTTAAGCGTTTGGGTGCCGCTGGTTACCGCATGCACGCGCGCGCCCAGCAGCTCCATGCGGTAGACGTTTAGCGCCTGGCGCTCGATGTCCTCCGCCCCCATAAAAATTTCGCATTCCATATCCATCAGCGCGGCGGCCGTTGCCGTGGCCACGCCGTGCTGCCCGGCGCCGGTCTCGGCGATGACGCGCTTTTTGCCCATGCGCTTGGCCAGCAGCGTCTGCCCCAGCACATTGTTGATCTTGTGGGAGCCGGTGTGGTTTAAATCCTCACGCTTGATATACACACGGGCGCCGCCCAGATCGCGCGTCATTTTAGCGGCAAAATACAGCAGCGACGGCCTGCCGGCGTAATCATTGAATAAATGGGTCAGCTCCCGATTAAAATCGGGATCATCCTTATAAAATGTATAGGCTTCCTCCAGCTCGCATACCGCGTTCATCAGCGTTTCGGGCACATATTGCCCGCCATGAATGCCAAACCTGCCTTTTGCCATGCCAATCACTCCTGTTTCATCCAAAACTGCGGCCGCCTGGCAGCCGCCGGGGTTTATTGCTGCGCGGGGGTATAAAAAAAGCCTTTGCCCCATTTTACAAAGGGACAAAAGCTTATGCTTCTGCGATACCACCCAATTTGGCGCAATGCGCCCGCTCAACCCCGTATACCATCATATACGCTCCCTTGATCACGGGTGGAGTTCCCGTCGGCCATTACTTGCAAAACGCTTTCTTGCCGCCCTCCTGAGTCCATTCCCTATTCGCCCGATACCGCCCTTCCACCGTCGGCAGCTCTCTTTAACCGCGCTAAAACAGGTACTTCTCTCAATCCAAGGTTTTCTATCCGATTGTGGCCTTACTATAACGCCGCAAAATGGGTTTGTCAAGGGGGAATCTGTGCGCCTTTAGGGATAAAAGCGCCTGTTTTTATGGCTGCCCCGCCTGCTTGGTGCCGGGGCGTTATGTGCAAAAAAGCAGGGGATAACCCTGCTTTTTTTATATGCTGCCCGATGGAAAAATGCCCTGCCGCCAGCCGGGGCTATTCCAGGATGTAGATGGTCATGTTTTTTAGGCCCCAGTCGCGGCACTCGGCCACGGTATCCATAAACAGGTCGATCCAGTAGCCATCCCATTCGCGGAACCACTGGGG
>JAQXFY010000113.1 GCA_029006015.1 bacterium | reverse complement strand
CGTGCGCCATTTAGCCTCTTTCCAGCAGAATGCCCTTATGCTGCCAGTTGATAAAAAAGCGGCGAAAACGGTCATCTTCCCGCTTCCGCCGCTTTATGGCATATGCGTTTTTGCGCCCAGGCTATCCTGGCAGGGCATGCTGCGTTTGCATCTGCCCCCAATTATTTGGGCAAAGGCCCATGGAACAGGCCGCCGCCAAAGGAAGCCACATAGATTTTTTCCGGATCGTTGGGATCCTCATAAATATTTTTGGGCGACAGGAAACGGAAATCCTCCACCTGCTTCCAGTTTTCACCGCCATCGCGCGACACCATGACTTTTCCGCTCATCGTGCTGGTATACAGCATATTAGAATCCCGGCTGTCCACGGTGATGCCGTAGCAGTGCTCGGATTGGTCATACACATTGGTCCATGTACGGCCGTAATCATCGCTGCGCCATACGCCGCCGCCCACCGGGGTGCCCAGCAAAGCATCGGGATAGGACCATCCCGTAGCATACATGCGGCCCCGTTTATTGGCATCCATGGCCAGGTTGTTGATAACGCGCACGCCCTTGGGCATGGTGAGCGGGGACCAGGACTGGGCACCATTGGTTGTGCGGTACAGCGCGCCTTCCACCACATAGGTTTCGTCGCTTCCGCCAGTGGTGACCACCAGGAACAGCATCCTGTAATCGGGCGAAAACTCCAGCTTCCAGGCGCGCAGGTTGTTTTCATCCAGCCCCTTGTTTACCTGTTCCCAGCTTTTTCCGCCATCGGAGGATTTGTACACGCCAAGCCCCATCAAGGTAACATACAGCACCCGGCTATCCTTGGGGCTGGTGGGATCGACAACGATATCCGTGCACACCGCATTCTCGGGCAGGCCCTGGCTGGATACCGACCAGGTATTGCCGCCATCGGTGGAAATGCACACGCCGCCTACGCCTTTGGTGATATCATCTTCAAACATCTTGGTGCGCGGCAGATCGTGCTTGTTGGACCAGACGGACCAGCACAGCCCCTCCACCTCCGGATCGAACACCATGGCATAACAGGTATTGCGCCAGGCGCGCGGCACGCCTTCCGTGCCCAGAACCGATACCCAGGTTTCCCCGTTGTTGTAGGAATAGAACGCCCCTACATCGGTGCAGCACATAAACAGGTGCTCATCATTGAAAGGATCGCGCACCAGATCGTACACATTGGTCACATCAAGCCCCGTGGTGGTGGATTGCTTGGTTTCGGCATCATATTTGCAATAGATGGGCTGCCAGGTATCGCCGCCATCGCGCGTCATAAACGCAACGCCCATGTTGGTAACAATGCACAGCTTGGGATCGGCCTGGCTTGCACACATGCCCCAGGCGCTGTCGCCCCACCACGGCCCATAGACATCCTCCAGCCAGCCGTTGGTGTAGTTTGCCGCCTCCTCAGCATCCACTTTATATACCCATTTCCAGGTTTTCCCGCCATCCTCCGTCTTGACCACGCCATAGGCGCTCTGCCAATCCAGCGCGCTTTCGGGATTGCAGACGGAAGCATAAATCACCTGCTGGCTGCTGGGGCAAATAAAGTTAAAATCGCGCTTTTCTCCATCGCGCAGGTACTGATCGATGCCATCGGATATGCAGGTAAAGGTCTTCATATCGTCCGTGGATTTGGACAGGGTGGCCTCGAACTTGGCGTTATCCGCCCCCGCGGGCTCGACGATAAAATAATGCGTTGTCTGGCTGGCTTCATCATAAGCCCAGCCCGCATCGTACAGGGGCTTTTCGTATACCCATGTCATCTTGTTATCCATGCCGGTTACCAGCACAATGCCGCGGCTGGTAAACATGTATACCTTTCGGTCGTTGCCGGGCGAAGCCGGATCGATATAAACTTTGGCCAGCGCGCCGGTTTCCATGGTCGAAGCGATTTTGGTAAAGGTGCTGCCATCATCGGTGGAACGGTACAGCTCCATCCCGCTGCCCGCAACCATGGCATAGATGACCTGGCTGTTAGTCGGATCGACGGCGCAGTATACCACCGTACCGCTGGGCGAAAAGATTTTTTCCCATGTGTTGCCCTGATCCTTGGAGCGGTGCAGCCCGTTGCCGCTGACATAGATGATATTTTCATCCATCGGGTCAAACGCATAGTTTTTGGTGGTGCCGCCAAAGTTAAACTGCTCGAAATGCTCGCCACCATTCCAGCTGAGGTAGGTGTTGGTCATATCGCAGCCCATCATGATGATGGAAGTATCGTGCGGGCTGATGGCCGGCCAGTACATCGTGCCGCCTGCCCCGGCGCCCAGCGTCTGCCATACCCCGTTGACGTGGACAGGCTTTTCTGTAGCCCCCGGCGTAGGCGGTGGCGGCGTCACAACAGGGGTGGGCACGGGCGTGCCTTCCGGCTCCGGCGAAGGCGAAGCCTTAGGGCTGCCACAGCCCCCCAGTGCCGTAGCCAGCATGATGAGCGCCAGGCAGGCGCACAGAATCGTGCGCACCTTATGCGTATGCATGGATAAACCCTCCTTGCCATGCGCGGCGAATCCGCCGCAATCTTCCTCAACTTTATGCCGCCCCGGCCTTTTTGTCAAGACAAAAGCCGTCCTTTTTGCCGCAGAGGCCCGAAAAAACAGATGCTGCCATCATCCAGGGGGCAGCATCGCCCCGATAAAGATAAATGTGATGTATTCCGCGCACCTTTTGGGCCAACCATAAGCCGGGCGTGCCGTTTACAGGAAGGGCGCGGCGGCAAAAGCGCTGTCTGTTTTTTACCATAAAAAATAACCGGAAGATAAAATCCCCCGGTTACTTTTTAGATGGGCTGATGGGCCGGCCCGGCCGCCAGGATAGCCGCGTCAGGGTTCCAGCACGCCGATGGCATCCAGAATGGTTTTTTCGTGGGCCAGCTGGCCATAGGCATCCACCTCGCGCTTGTCCTTTTCGCCATGGGTCAGGCAACCCGCGCCGCCGATGCACCCGCCCGTGCAGGCCATGCCCTCGATAAAGTTATGGGGCAGCGCCCCCTTGGAAGCACGCAAAAGCGCCGTCCGGCAGGCCTCGATGCCATCGCAGGCAATGGGATCAAAGGCAAAATCATCCCTGCCCTGCTCCCCTAGCGCTTCGCGCACCGCATCGCACAGCCCGCCGCTTCTGGCAAAAATGCGCCCGTAGTAGGAGGCGTTATCCAGCACATCATCCTGAAGCGATGTGATATCGATATCCCGGCTGTCAAACAGGGCCTGAAGCTCCTCAAAGGTCAGCACGCTGTCCACCCACGGGGCCACCTCGGGCTGCAGGCATTCCTGCTTTTTGGCCGTGCATGGCCCGATAAACACCACCCGCGCGCCGGGATCGCCGCGCTTGATATAGCACGCAATGGTCGCCATGGGCGATAAGTTATGGGAAATATGCTTTTCCATCTGTGGGAACTTGCTTTTGATATAGGATACAAAGGCCGGGCAGCAGGAGCTGGTTAAGAACCCTTTTTCGGCAAGCTCCTGCGCTTCGGCAAAAGCCACCATATCCGCCCCCAGCGCAGCTTCCACCACATGGAAAAAGCCCAGCTGCTTGATGCCTGCAACCACCTGCCCCAGCCTGGCATAGCCAAACTGGCTGGAGATGGAGGGCGCCACCACCGCGTAAAGCTTATAGCCCCCGCCCTGCCGGCTTTGCTGGATTAGCCGAACCACATCCAGGATATAGGATTTATCCATCACCGCGCCAAAGGGGCACTGGTAGACGCAGGCCCCGCAGCCGATGCATGCCTTTTCGTCGATGCAGGCCGCTTTATCCGGCCCCATGTGGATGGCTTTAACCTTGCATGCGTTTTCGCACGGGCGTTTATTGCAGCTGATGGCGCTGTATGGGCACACCTTGGCGCAGCGGCCGCATTCAATGCACTTATCCTTATCGATGTGCGCCTTTTGATGGCGGTCATAGCTGATGGCGCCGCGGGGGCATACCGCTTCGCACCGATGGGCGATGCAGCCGCGGCAGGCTTCGGTTACCTCGTAACCGCCAACGGGGCATTCATCGCACGCGATATCGATGACTTCGATAACGTTGGGGTTATCCCGGTCCCCGCCCATGGCCAGCTTGATGCGCTCGCCAACAATGGCACGCTCCTTATAAATGCAGCAGCGCATCGTCGGCTTGGGGCCGGGCACGATTTTTTTGGGAATATCGACGATGGCCTGGGGCAGATCGCCCTCAAAGGCGTGGCGCGCCACCTCCCGCAGCACCTTATATTTAAGCAGCTGCACCTTGGTATCAAACTTTTTCATGCCAATGCCCCCCATTTGCTGCGCAAACATGGCACAGCAAAAAGCGCCGGACGCCTGTACGCCGCCGCCTTTTGCCGCCCCGCCATGCCCATGGCATGGCGGATAAACCATCGGTTACTTTTTTAAGATGTACTGTTCAAACACCTGGGGAAAGTTCTGTTCGCTGACGCCCCACACAATTTCATCATCCACACGGATGGTGACGCCATTGGCGCACCTGCCCAGGCAAAACGCGGCGCAGACATTGACCTTATCCTGCAAGCCATGCTCGCCGATGGCCTGACGCATCAGCTCAATGATGCGGTAGGAGCCCTTAAGATGGCACGCGCTACCCACGCACACCGCTACTGTCATGCTGCCTCCCTCTTATTGGCCATAATAAGCCTTGCGGTAGATGTCCTCCAGCTCGCTGACCAGCGGATAGCGCGGGTTGGCCGTGGTGCATTGATCGTCAAACGCACGCTCCGCCATGCCCGGCAGGGCCGCCAGGAAGGCCTTTTCGTCCACACCGCATTCGCGGATGGACATGGGCATGTTAAGGCGCTTCATCAAATCGCGCACCGCCTGGATGAGGCTGGCAATCTGCTCCTCTTGCGTATTGCCGCTCAGGCCGACATGGCGGGCAACCTGCGCGTAGCGGTAATCGGCAACAAACTCGCCATATTTCGGGAAGATGGCAAACTTGGTGGGCAGCTGCGCATTGTAGGCGATAACATGGGGCAGCAGCACCGCGTTGGCCCGGCCATGGGGAATATGGAACTCGCCGCCCAGCTTATGCGCCAGCGAGTGGTTGATGCCCAGGAAGGCGTTGGAGAAGGCCATGCCCGCGATGCAGGAGGCGTTGTGCATCTTTTCGCGCGCCACCTCATCGCCCGCGTTTTCGTAGCTGCGCGGCAGATACTTAAACACCAGCTCGATGGCCTTCATGGCCAGGGCATTGGTATAATCGGAAGCCAGCACCGATACATAGGCCTCCAAAGCATGGGTCAACACATCCATGCCGGTATCGGCCGTAATGGATTTGGGCATGGTAGCGGCAAATTGCGGATCGATAATGGCAACATCGGGCGTCAGCTCGTAATCGGCCAGGGGATATTTGATGTTGCCGTTTTTCTTATCCGTGATAACCGAAAAGCTGGTCACCTCCGACCCCGTGCCGGAAGTGGTCGGGATGGCCACCATCTGCGCCTTTTTACCCAGGTTGGGGAAGTGGAAGGCGCGCTTGCGGATATCCATAAACTTCAGCCGCAGGCCGTCAAAATCCGTATCCGGGTGCTCATAGAACAGCCACATGCCCTTGGCCGCGTCGATGGCCGAGCCGCCGCCCAGGGCGATGACCACATCGGGATTAAACGCCTCCATCGCGCGCACGCCGCGCTGAATGGTTTCCACGGAAGGATCGGGCTCCACCTCGGAAAAGATCTCGCAGTGGCAGTGCTGCTGGCGCTTGCGCAGATAGTACAGCACCTTATCGATATACCCCAGCTTGACCATGACCGGATCGGTAACAATAAAGGCGCGGCTGATGTTGGGCATAACCTCCAGATACTGAATGGAACCTTTTTCAAAGTAAATCTTGGGCGGGATTTTGAACCACTGCATGTTCACCCTCCTCTTGGCGATACGCTTTTTGTTTATCAGGTTGACGCTGGACACGTTGGAGGTAGTCGAGTTGCGGCCAAAGGAACCGCACCCCAGCGTCAGGGAGGGTGTATTGGTGTTGTAGATATCGCCGATGGCGCCCTGGGAGGACGGCGAATTGACGATGACGCGGCCAACCTTCATTTCCTCGCCATAGCGCACACACAGCTTTTCATCGTTGGAATGGATAACGGCGGAGTGGCCCAGGCCGCCCAGCTCCAGCATATCGCGGGCATAGGCAAAGCCCTGCTTGTCATCCTCGCACACAAAATAGGCCAGCACCGGGGACAGTTTTTCCAGCGACAGCGGATACTCGCGCGAAGGATACGGCAGGCGGGCCAGCAAAATCTTGGTGCCCTCCGGCACATGCACGCCGGCTTTTTCGGCAATATCCGCCGCTTTTTGCCCGACAACGGCGGGATTGACCGCCATTTTTTCCAGGTTGATGACATATTTGGTAACCAGCGCGGTCTCTTCCTCGTTGAGGAAATAGCAGTTGTTCTTTTTCATGCAGGCTTCAAAAGCCTCATGGATATCCCGATCGACGATGACCGCCTGCTCCGAAGCGCAGATCATGCCGTTATCAAAGGTCTTGGAAATAATCAGGTCCGTACACGCCCGGCCGATATCGACATTTTTATTGATGTAGCAGGGCACATTGCCGGGGCCGACGCCCAGCGCCGGTTTGCCGCAGCTGTAGGCCGCTTTGACCATGCCCGCGCCGCCGGTAGCCAGGATAAGCGACACGCCAAAGTGGTTCATCAGCGCGTTGGTCGCCTCCAGCGAGGGGGTTTCGATCCACTGGATGCAATGTTCAGGCGCGCCGTGGGCCACGGCCGCATCGCGCAGAATGCGGGCCGCCTCGGCAGAGCATTTCTGGGCGGAAGGATGGAAAGCAAAGATGATGGGGTTGCGCGTTTTGGCACAAATCAGGGATTTGAACATGGTGGTGGAGGTGGGGTTGGTCACCGGCGTAACACCGGCCACCACGCCGACGGGCTCGGCCACCTCGACATACCCTTCCATATCGTTTTCGTCGATAACGCCGACTGTTTTTTCCTTTTTGATGCTGTGCCAGATATATTCCGTGGCAAAGATGTTCTTGATAACCTTATCCTCCATCACGCCACGGCCGGTTTCTTCGTATGCCAGTTTGGCCAGCACCATGTGCTTATCCAGGCCGGCAAGCGTCATGGCATGGACGATTTCATCCACCTGCTCCTGGCTAAGCGCCATGTATTCCTTGAGGGCCTGCTGCGCGTTTTGAACCAGCTCATCCACCATGGCGCCGATATCCACCATCTGAGCCTTGCTTTCATTCTTCATCGAAGTTCTCCCCCTTTATGGTCGTGATGTTGCCAAGCCGCGCCGCCAAATGCTGGGACAGCATGGCCAGGGATGCCGCCATGTTTTCGTTGTGTACCAGGATGTCGGGCCCAACGTTAAGGTGCACCGGCGCAAAATTCCAAATCGCCAGCACCCCGCTTTGCACCAGCAAATTGCATACCTCCTGGGCATGCTCGGCCGGCACGGTGATGATGCCGATGTGAACCTGCAGCCTTTTGCATATCTCCCCCAGTTTTTCCATCGAAAAAATGGGTTTGCCCGATACCGATGTGCCTTCCAGTGTGGGATCCGCATCAAAGGCCGCACGAATGTCCAGCCCATAGCGCTTAAACCCATCATAGCCCAAAAGGGCGCATCCCAGCCTGCCCGCGCCAACGATTACCGCCGTATTGGCATCATGATACCCCAGAAACTGCTCGATATCCGCCATCAGCGCTTGGATAGGATAGCCCACCTTGGGGCGGCCGCTGGAGCTGACACTGGCCAGATCCTTGCGCACCTGTACCTGATTAAGGCCCAAATCCTCCGCCATCGTGGTGGCCGAGATATAGCCCCCATCCTTGGCCAGGCCCGATAGATAGTGCAAGTAAACCGGTAACCGCTGAAGCGTCTGCCGGGATACCGCCTGCGCCATGTACCTGCCCCCTTCATCCTGATTCGTGCCCGCCGGAAAGCCTTTCCCCCGGCCGGGCATCCTCATTATACTAAAATAACAGGCAGTTTGAATATACCGGATTAATATATCGATATATATTTATCGATATAGAATTATTTAAATGGCATATTCAGCAACTTCCCCTGTTTTTCGGGGCCTGCTATATTTTCAGCACCCGCACATGTTTTACCGTGCATGCGCCGCCCTGGCAGGTAAGGGATACCTCCAGCGTATTGGTGTTTTGGGACAAACCAAAAGGCATGCGGTAGGTTTTCGCCTCGCCCAGGGTAACCGTCCGGCTGCGGGAAAGGCGGCTGGGCGTGGCATCCTGCACCGATAAGGTAAGCTGTACCCCCGGCGCATCGGCCCCGGCTTCCACCTCAAGCAGAAAGGGCTCGCCCGACAGGCATTGCGTGCGCAGATCCGGGCATTGCTGCCTAATACTGGCCCCGGGCGCCAGGCACAGGCCATCCGTGTGCTGCACCGCCTGCCCTTGCATCTGCCACAATCCCGGGCGGATGGGCGCAGTAAAATCGCCATCCTGCAAAAGGTCCAGCCGATAATCCGTGGAGGCATCCGCAAAGCATAAGCCGGATGGCGTCAGCACTTCGATTTCCCCGGCCTGCCACATGCCCGCAATTTTTTCCAGCACCGTGCGCAGGCCGTCGCTTGTCAGGTTGCCCTCCCGATCCAGGCTGTTGGGGTGGCACAAAATCTCCAGCCCACGGCGGTATTTGGCAACATGGTCGATGCGCTCCAGCGTGCGCTCCAGCGGTTCGCCGTCGCTGCAGGTAAAATGGCCCAGCCCATGGTACAGGCCAAAAGGAAGCGGGCGGATGCTGCCAACGGCATATGCATCGCTTATGGCATAATGTTCCATAATCAGCCGCCCGGCATCGCTGTTATAATCCTCCAGGCTGCTCAGCCCATTGTAGGGCCTCTCGGCCGTCAACTGCTCCGTTCCCGGCAAAACAAAGCCCATCACCTTGATGCCGTGGCGGGCAATCTCCTCCTTGGAGGTAACGATTTCCCGATACAGCCCGGCATAACCATCGGGGCTGGGATCGGCATGGGTAACGCTGTGGCTCCACACCTCCACACCGCATTGGATAAAAGCATGGATATCCTCCCAGCCGACGTTTTGATCCCGGTAATACCGATCAAAGCGCGATAAAAGCGCAATGCTGCACGGCAGCCCCAGCTCCTTTAAAAGGGGCAGCACCTTTTTGGCAAACAGATGGGGCATATCATCAAAACGCAGGGCAATAACCCCCTTGCCCGCCGTGCCGATAACGCCGCCCTTAGCCGCGCGCATTTGCTGCAAAAGCAAATGCGGCATGATGCCTGCTTGTTGCATATTTCCCACTCCTTAACCGGCGCCGGGCGCCATGCCCGCCCCGCTTAATATTCCATTTAGATGGCCCCATCCAGCGCCAGCACATAGTCCACCAGCGCCTGCGGGGTGGTCAGCACGGCATCATACAGGGGCGCATCCTCCGGCAGGCAATAGCCAAACCCGGCGCCCAGCGCCCGGATGCCGTTGGCGCGGGCAGCCGCGATATCCTTTTGCCTGTCGCCCACCATCAGGGCAGCCTGCGGCGGCGTATCCGCCAGCAATTCCCCGACCATGGCTTCCTTATCCGGCTGGCCGCAGCCGATCTTTTCAAACAGCTCCGCAATGCCGCCCGCACGCAGGGACACCGCCACATGCTCCGGGCTGCCGGTGGAGGCAATATACAGCCGATACCCCTTTTGCTTAAGGGCCACCAGCATGTCCTTAACGCCATCAAACAGCATGCCTTCCCCGATGCGGGCAATCATATTGCTTTCTTCCCGCTCCACCGCGTGGCCAAAGTCCACCAGTTCCTCCGGCGCGATTTCCGGGTACATTTTGTGGTAAAAAACCGGGTTGGCCCAGCCGATCAGGCTTTGGATAAAGGCGGCATCCTTGGCCACCATGCCAAAGCGCGGCGCAACTTCACGGCAAGCGGCAACCGTCGCCTTAGCGGTATCGGTCAGCGTGCCATCCATATCAAACATGATCTTTTGTATGCCACACGGCATGTTCATCTTCCCCTTTGCATTAATCGTTTGCGCAGTTGGCTGCATCGATGGCCAGCACCACCAGCAGCCCCAGGGCCTCGTCCTTATCATCGGCGATATCGATGATATAGGTATCCCCCCAGGCCAGCCACTGCTTTTCAATGCGCAT
>JAQXFY010000112.1 GCA_029006015.1 bacterium | reverse complement strand
GGATGCCATGGAGCAGGATGAGGATGGGGAAACCGACGTTGTCTTTTTGCAGATAACGGGCAACCCCGAAACCGGGGAGGACATGCTGACGGCGGTGGAGGATGAGCCGCTGCTGGACGAGCTGTTTGCCGATTTGATGGAGCTTATCGAGGCCGAGGACGAGGACGAGGGCGAATAAAAAATATATAACAAAAGGCGGCATGGGCAGGATAGTTCCTGAACATGCCGCTTTTTTGGTGCGGATATCTTTGCCCGCCCCCTTTGGCTATCGGGCAAGGGAAAAGGCGAAAGAGGAAAACGATAGGGATGCCGGGAATCGGGATGGCGTGCCCCAATTTGGCAACGGCCCCGATGGCATACGCTGGGGCTTGCCATTGATTTTTGCAATAAGCGGTTGGCGTATGGGGGTATATACAAAAAGCAAGCTGTGCCGGCGGGGAAATCAGCAGGGGGCACTTCCTGTGCCGTCCCGGGGCGACAAAAACTATTTGCTGACCAGTATAATGCCGGCCACGCACAGCACCATGCCGATGATCTGGCGGACGGAAATGCTTTCTTTATAGCCCACCGCGCCGACGATGACCAGCACGCAGGCCAGGCTGATGTTGGCCACAAGCGAGCCCTTGCTGATATCCCACCCTGCGCGATATATGCAGATGTTGCCAAATTCCAACCCGATAATGGCGATGCCCAGCACAAGCGACGTCCAGTTGAGCTTATGTACCTCGGCGATGATGCTTTTATCCTGGCTGGTGATAAAAAACAGCGCAAGCGACAGCAGCGCGGCGATCATATACATGACGGTAAGCGAAGCAAAGGGCTGAACGCCGCCGGGCATGGATTTGGCGCAGATGTGGTAGCAGGTGTTGGCGGTAACGACGATGAGGATGGGCCAGATCAGGTTTAACATGGGCGGGCTTCCTTTCCTGGGGCGGCACATACAATACAAATAAGAAAAATGCTTGGGGGATGCGCCGGTTGTGCGCCGGGCGACGCATGATTGTAGCATACGGCCGGCAGGCTGTCCATAAAGGGCGCGTTATGCCATAGACCCATGGCGCGGCCCGAAGAGGCGTTTTTGCGCCGGTAAATGGGGCTGCGCGGGTGGTTTGTCATCAAAAAAACCTTGCATGGCCAGAATGAATTTGCTATAATACCAAAAGCTGTGCCGGGGTGGCCAGCTAACACACACCCCGAAGGATGGCCTGCGCTTGTGCCTGCATGCAGGTGGCGGCGGGAAACCCCGGGGGAGGAATAACAAGGAGGGAACCCCATGCCTGTCATTCAGATGAAGCAACTACTGGAAGCCGGTGTCCACTTTGGCCACCATACCCGCCGTTGGAACCCCAAGATGGCGACCTACATCTTTACCGAGCGCAACGGCATCTACATTATCGATCTGCAAAAAACCGTTAAAAAGGCCGAGGAAGCCTACAACTTTGTGCGTGATATCGCCGCGCAGGGCAAATCCGTGCTGTTTGTCGGCACCAAAAAGCAGGCCCAGGAATCGGTGGAGCAGGAAGCGCAGCGCTGCAACATGTTCTATGTCAACCAGCGTTGGCTGGGCGGCACGCTGACCAACTTTTCCACCATCCGCAGCCGTGTCGAGCGTATGAACCGCATCGACGCCATGGAAGAAAACGGCGAATTTGACGTCCTTCCCAAGAAGGAAGTTATCGGCTTGCAGCGCGAGCGTGAAAAGCTGGTCAACAACCTGGGCGGCATCCGCGAGATGCGCACCCGCCCCGGCTGCCTGTTTGTGGTAGACCCCCGCAAGGAGCACATCGCCGTGGCCGAAGCGCGCAAGCTGGGCATCCCGATCGTGGCCATCGTCGATACCAACTGTGATCCCGATGAAATCGATTATGTCATCCCCGGCAATGATGACGCCATCCGCGCCGTCAAGCTGATCGCCGGCATGATCGCCGATGCGGTACTGGAAGGCCGCCAGGGCGAGCAGACCGAGGAATAATCCCACACCGCACAAGGAGGAATCAATATGGCTATTTCGAGCTCGATGGTAAAAGAACTGCGCGAGAGCACCGGCGCGGGCATGATGGATTGCAAGCGCGCTCTGGAAGCCTGCGACGGCAACATGGAAAAGGCCGCCGACTACCTGCGCGAAAAGGGATTGTCCGCTGCGGCCAAGAAGGCCGGCCGCGTTGCCGCGGAAGGCATTGTCGATTGCTACATCCATATGTCCGGCAAGATTGGCGTTATGGTTGAAGTCAACTGCGAAACCGATTTCGTGGCCAAGACCGCGGAATTTAAGGAGTTTGTCCATGATGTGGCGATGCACATCGCCGCGGCCAACCCGCTCTACCTCAGGCGCGAGGATGTGCCGCAGGAGGCTCTGGATCACGAGCGCGAGATCCTGCGTGCCCAGGCCCTGAACGAGGGCAAGCCGGAGAAGATCGTCGATAAGATGGTTACCGGCCGCCTGGAGAAGTATTATAAGGATAATTGCCTGCTGGAGCAGCCCTTCGTTAAGGATCCGGATGTTTCCATTCAGGATCTGGTTACCCGCCAGGTAGCTACCATTGGCGAAAACATCACCATCCGCCGCTTTGTGCGGTATCAGATGGGCGAAGGCCTTCAAAAGCGCGTCGACAATTTTGTCGAGGAAGTTATGTCCCAGATGCAATAAGCGGTTTGCACAAAGGCGGAGGAGCTTTTCCTCCGCCTTTTTTTAAGGGGGAGGCTTTTTTATGGCAAACTATAAACGCATACTGCTTAAACTGTCCGGCGAGGCGCTGTCCGGCGAGGGCGAAATTTTCAGCCCGGCCAGGATGCAGGCGGTGGCGCAGCAGATTGTCGCCGTCCAGCGCGCCGGTGTGCAGTGCGGCATTGTTGTTGGCGCGGGGAATATCTGGCGCGGCCGCCATGGGCCGGGCATGCAGCGTACCACGGCCGATGCCATGGGCATGCTGTCCACCGCCATCAATGCGCTGGCGCTGTGTGATGCCCTGCGGCATGAGGGCGGCGCTGCGCGCGTACTGTCTGCGGTAGAGCTGGGGCCCTTTGCGGAGCGCTTTTCCGCCGATTATGCCCGCGAGTGCCTGGAAAAAGGCGAGGCCACCATTTTTGCCTGCGGCAGCGGCAACCCCTTCTTTTCCACGGATACCGCGGCGGCGCTGCGTGCGCTGGAGATCGGGGCGGAGGCACTGCTGCTGGCCAAGAATGTTGATGGCGTCTATGAGGCCGATCCGCGCAAGGTGCCGGATGCCCGGCGGTTTACGCATATTTCCCCGGCGGAAGTGATCGCCCGGGGGCTGCAGGCGGCGGATCTGACGGCCATGACGCTGTGCATGGAAAACAATCTGCCTATCGAGGTGTTTGCGCTGCGCGATGAAGGCAGCGTGCTGGGCGCGGTATCGGGCCAGGTAAACAGCACCCATATTACAAACGATGCCCCGCAGGGCGGGGTGCTGGCATAAAGGCATCCCTTTGAGGGGCATTTTATCAACCATGCGGGCCGCCGGGCAACCGGCGGCCCTTTTGCGCGCTGTGGGCCCATCATCCTGCAAAATGGCAGGGGCTGGGCGGTAAAGGTTAAGGGAGAATGTGCTTTATGATGGAAAGCACGGCGGCTTTTAGCTGTTTTTACTTGTTTTGCCTGCGCGTTAGGCCTCTTGGACGCCACGTGTTCCAAATGCCCCGGCACCGTCTGTGGCTGTTTATGTAATCAAAATGCTTCATATCCAAAATGTTTTTTCACAGGCTCAGGATGAGAAGTATTTTGCGCTTCAGGTTGGTTGGATTGCAATTCTGAGCAAGGAAGTAATCAAGCGTTTTCAGCCAAAAGTGCAGCGCAAGTATAACGCATATTTGTTGAAAAGAATACGTTGCCCCCTAATTGATTATCGGTTTGTTTAACTCTATAATATAATTGCTATTATCTTTTGCATAGGAGAGGCACTAATGGGAAAAGTAGAAAAGTGTAAGCAATTGCAAGCTGATTTTGGCGAAAAAGGAAAAGCTTTTGGTGGGCCCAAATATACAGTTTTTTTTGCAGACGAACTAAAAAATATCCAAGTTGTCATCAAACAGGGTATTAACAGGGTTATCACGATATCGGCTGATCACGAAGTTAATGCCAGTGAATTGTATCGGATCCTTTTGCAGACAGAACAACTATTGATGATGTTTGA
>JAQXFY010000111.1 GCA_029006015.1 bacterium | reverse complement strand
AAGAACGGAAAGGAAGGATTTTACCCACGGTATATCTCCTACCGCTGCATTTCTGGTCGAGACCGCAACGGAGTTACCTGTTCCCTGGCAAACAAGTATTATAGCGGCACCAAGCTGGAAAAAGAAGTGCGGGATGTAATCTCCGCTATGGTAACGATCCCCGAATTTGTAGAACTGATCTCAAAAAAGGTGGATCGTGAGACTGACATTGCACTGCTCAAAAAGAAACGGGAGAGCATAGAAGCCGAGTACAATAAATACGGAAGCAATCTCGTTCAGACAGAAAAGAGGCTTTCGGAATTGGATGCGGATGACAAGCACTATGAGAAAAGGGTTGACAGTCTGAACCGTGTATTAGATGATATATATGACAAGCTGGATGACGCACAGACGAGACTGGATGAAGTCAATGCTGAAATTGCCATGGTGCAGAAATCGGCCATGACGAAAGAGTCCATCTTTGAAATGTTGGAGGGCTTCAGCAAGTATTATGATGTCATGGCTCCGGAGGACAAGAAAGAGCTTCTGCGGGCAATGATTTCCTCCATTGAGATCTACAAGGGCAAACACGCCGACGGCCACTTGATCAAAACCATCCACTTTACCTTCCCTGTGACCTATGACGGAGAAAGTGGAGTTCTCTTTATCAGCAGTACAGGCGGAGAAGTTGAGACGGTAGTCTTGCTTTCCAAGGTATAAATCGGCTTGAAAAGGGTTAGGATGGAGTTTCCTTTGGATGATTTGCCGATGGCAGCATGATGCCATGGTTACAAAGACGATCGACGCTTAATTGGATAAACCGTCCGAAGGCTTCTTGGGCGAAAGTGCGGCATGAACTTGGAGGGCATTGGGATGAAATATAAAGTTAAGGTGCAGGTTCCGGTCGAGAAGATCGGCCTTTTCGGAATCAAAAAAACCATCATGGAGGAACGCACCATTGAGGTGGACAGAAAAACTTATCAGAAGATACAGAAGGCAATCAAGAACCGTTCGTACAGTATCGAAGAAATGATGCTGTATGACGCGATCTTTGATGAGTGGGGTGGTTAAATGCTTTGGTTTGGAAAAAAGAAAATCGATAAAGGCGCATGGGCAGAAGTTATCTTTGGCAAGAGGCCGAAGAATCCGGAAAATGAATCGGAGGAGCTATTGTCCAGGTGCACCACGCTTATGTTGGAACAGCACCATCGTATTGTTATGGAAAGTGCCCAGATCGTACATGCTACAAGGAATGCAGATACCAGGCGGGGCCGAATTGCCCTTTGCCATCAGCATTATCTGGAAATATTAAAGCTGAAGCCCTTCTGTAATGAGGAGCAACTGAAGATGGTCCGGGAAGCCGAGGTTGTTATGAAGACCATTCCGTAAAGGAAAAGCCTGTGATTTTCGCCCGATCGCCACGCGGGAGGATTGTGCTTGGCCTGGCTTGGATGATACACGCAAATCTATCCGCAACGGCGCAAATTTGGCTTAAAACCGTAAACTGGCCGATTGCATGCAGCCAAACATGCCATGGAAAGCAGCAAAAATAAGGCTTTGCCAGCTTGCGTTGGACATGGGCCGGCACTTGATTTATGTCCGGTTTTGCAGCCGCTCCTCCCAAGCGGTTACCTGCGGCCAGCCGGTGGTATCAAAGCAATCGCGGATACACCGGCTGTAGTAATCCAATTTTTCGTATAGGTGCGGGTTCGCAAAATAGGTATAAAAACCATTATGCATGGCCGCTTCCATCATGGTTGCCCGATCCTCGGCGGCAAACCGGCAGGAATAATCCGAAACAAAATATCCGGAGTTGGCAAACTGCGCTGCGCTGTCCGGCATTTGTGCATAGGTATTGGCATACACAAAGCCCTCCGGCTGCAAGGACAGCCACCGCTCTTCGCTGAACAGGGCATTTTCCCGCAGCTTGGCATCCCAGGCAAGGCGTGCATCCATGACATGGGTGATTTCGTGATAGACGCTACCTTCATGCATCATATACAAATCCAACACAATCAGATAATGGTCGCTTTGTTCCGATGCAAAGCCGCCATAAGCATCTGAATACAGCGAGCTTTGCTTGGGGCACAGGCCGCCAACCAGTTCGATCTGGAGGCGCTGGATGTTTCCGTAGCACAGCTGCTGGAAAAATCCTTGGGGATAAACGGATAATGCGCGCTCCAGCGTATCCAGTGCCGAACCGATGAAGCCGGCATCATTAACGGAATAGGCATCAAAATAGGCATAGTTGCACGAACACTGATCGGCAATCCGTATATCCACCCCAAAGCGTTGCGATAATGCCCTGGCCCGGTTATATAATTCCGGTGCGGCGCTGGTGCCGCCCATCGTGCTGTCTTCCGCTTTGAGCGGAAAATCCTGGCCGGTGGTTTGCAGCTGAATATCCCAGAAAGTTAGCTTGCCGGCCTGGCTGCCTTGGTAATCGATAAAGAAATAGCCGCCCCACAGATCGCTCCAGATGATATCCTGCCCAACAAAATTTTGTTGCCCTTCGGGCAGCTGGCAGGTGGAAAGAAACCGGCCCTCCAAATCGTAAAGGTTGAAGTTTCGGCTGGCGGCATCCAGCGTAAGGAGATAGGCCTGGGGCAGCAGCTCCAGGCGATTATCTTGCCACACCGCGATTTTACGTTGACCATTGGCCATCAGGCGATACATGCCCTGCTGCGCGCTATCCCCGATCAGCCATGCGTTGTGCGTGTGTGCCGCGGTCAATACATCGCCTTCTACCGGCAGCTTTTCCAGTGTGCCGTTTTTTAAGCTGAGGCTTTGGCACATGGTTTTCTGACTTTTGGTATCCACATAGGAGAAAATAATATCATCCTGGCAATGGTCTCGCACATATACCTCGGTAGCGTTGGATAAAAGGGTACCCTGTACCCCGGAAGCAAGCTCCCGGGCCAAAATGCCTTCTTGCCAGTTAAACTGATACAGCGTCCTCATATCCTGGCTTAAATACCAGTTGCCGCTGTCCGCTTCCAGGGTGTAGGTATTCAGAATATCCAATTGGGGGCCCAGGAGCCTGACCTGTCCATTGCCGGAATCACAGATGCCGATGCGCTCCCCTTTGGCCTGAATGGTTATATATCCGCTGCTGGGGAAGGTGGTTTCCGCTATCAGGCTGCCATCCTCCAGGGAAACCAGCCTGAGTATGGCCATGCAGCCGGTATTGCTGTCGATGACATAGGAGTTTAGCAGCAACGCGTTGCCGAACATGCATATTTGGGGGCTTGACATGCCCTCTATGGCCTCGTTTGGAATATACCAGCTGTTCCCAAGCTGGCCGGCCGGTATGCGGCTGTCCATCAGGCTAAGTTTGGGCGTCGGCTGCGTGGTTTCCGTTGGTGGGGTGGAAGCTGGCGTTGTTTGCGGGGATGTGGGGGCAGATGGCTGTGTGGAGGATGTGGGGGTGCCGGGTGTACTGCAACCGGCCATCAGCAACAATAGGGCAAGCAATAAGGCGATGCGGCTTTTCAAAGCGATAGCCCCCTTTCTGCGGTATCAACATATCAATAAAGGGCTTTTGTGATGTTGCCTATACACAAAACATTATAGCATATGTGGGAATAATAAAACAGGAGTGGAACAGCAAGCCTATATCATGCGTTCCACCCCTATAATGGGGAAAGCCGGCCTTTCTATCGTGTTTCTGCCCATAGGGGATAGGGCAAATGCCTTATCGCGCGGTGGCTGAATGCTTGGCTAAGCTGCGTTGAATCCCTTTGACAAGCTCCATAATGGGGATGATGCAAAAAGCCAACCCCAGGGCTACGCCATATTCCAGCAGCGAGATGTGCTCAAACCCAAAGGCATTGGACAGGAAGGGCACATAGATAACCGCCGTTGTGCATAGGAAGGAAAGCGCCATGGCGCCCCACAGAAATTTATTGTGCCGGGTAAGTTTAAAGATGGACTGCCTGCGAGAGCGCATGTTAAAGGAGTGGAAAATTTCCACCATGGACAGCGTCAGGAAAGCCATCGTCATGCCGTCCGGGCTGGATACAATTTCCCACCGGCCCGATTCCATATAATGGCCGATAAAATAGGCCAACAGGGTAAGCACTGTAATCAGGAGGCCTTGGAAGGCGATATCAAAGCCCATGCCGCCGGCAAAAATACCGTCGTGCGCATCGCGCGGGGCACGTTTCATGGTATCCCCTTCGCTTTGTTCCATGCCAAGCGCCAATGCCGGAAAACAATCGGTAATCAGGTTGATCCACAGCAGATGTACGGGCTTTAAAACGGTAAAGCCAAGCAATGTCGCCGTAAAGATGGACAGCACTTCCGCCAGGTTGGAGGATAGCAAAAACTGGATGGATTTGCGGATGTTATCATAAATCCGGCGGCCTTCCTCCACGGCAGACACAATGGTAGCAAAGTTATCGTCCGCCAGCACCATGTCCGCCACGTTCTTGGTTACATCGGTGCCCG
>JAQXFY010000110.1 GCA_029006015.1 bacterium | reverse complement strand
ACTGCTCCGTATTGGCGGAGGAAGCCGTAAAAGCCGCCGTGCGCGATTATTACGATAAAAACGGCATCGCCTACGATGCTGAGCAATTTTGCTCCGGCAACTGCGCCTGCTGCCACCAACATGATTCGGCGCCAGAATAAGCGATATTATGTTTAAGCCGCGCTGAAGCGCGGCTTAAACATAACCGCCCGATGTGCATCCTGCCTCCAAAGCCGTCCGCATCCCGCCTGGCACAGCCGCAGGCCGGGTTCAACAGCATGGCATCAGCAGCGGGCAGCGCAGCCTATACGGGCTTTTTTAATGCCTGCGGGGCATATTCCCAACCGGCGCTCCGATGCCGGATGACAGGCCGCCGGCATGCCGCCAAGGCATTTTTATGGAGCCTGTTATATCCGGCATCGCCGGTATCAGCCGTTTTACGCGGTGCCCTTCTTTGCCCGGATCGGCTTACAAGATAAAAAAATAAAAGCATGCAAACAACCGCTAGACAAACCCAGCATGGAATGCTATAATAATTCCTGCGCGCATTGGTGCGCCAATGTAGCTCAGCCGGTAGAGCAGCGGTTTCGTAAACCGCAGGTCAGGGGTTCAAGTCCCCTCATTGGCTCCATGCATCGGGGTGTGGCACAGTTTGGTAGTGCGCTTGGTTCGGGACCAAGAGGTCGTAGGTTCAAATCCTGTCACCCCGACCAAAAATCGGCAATCTTCAACAGTAGGTTGCCGATTTTTACTTATTCCTTCTTCACGATTCACGCTTCACGAAAACTGAGGAGCCGATTTGGGCAAGTAATAAGTGATGGTGAATAGTGAGGAAGTTGAGGTGCCCCTTCGGGACGATTAAAAAGCCTGTCGGACGGCATCTATACTGTTGTGATGTTATACGTCGGAGCGAGCTTTGTATCGCTTGCTCCGATTTTTGATAAAAATCGCAGCGCGCTGACGCCGCTGCTCCTCCTTTCCGCAAAAAGTCACGCTTGGCTCACCGGCTCGGCTCAAAACGCCCTCACAACGGTTCGCTGTCGCTACCAACTTTTGCGGGATGCGAGGGTTTAAATCCCCCATCTGAAATTCAAAAATATTTTTTATAGCCCTTAGGCATAACTGTACACCGGTCTTGATACCATGCGTATCCAAGCGGGTGTCCAGTTTTTTTTTGCAAAAGCCCCTGTTTGCAAGGCTTTTCATATACCTTTTAATAAAAGCAGGCTCTACGGCAACCGATGGATGGCCGCCATAGAGCCTTTTTGTGTTTTGCCTATGAACTTTTTAATGAAGGGGCCGGAGGGTGTGCACAGCCATAAAGGGCTTTTTACCGGCAGGCATCGAAAGATGCACTGAATCTTCTTTCTTCTGCATCTTCTGCTCCGCCGCCCGTAAACGGGCACTTACGCTTGACTTTTAAGCCTGTCCCAACTTGCCTGATTGCTGGTTAGCAACCCGCTTCGCCCGATGCTGGAAGCCAAAGCTTTTTGCGGGGTACCCCACCGGCAAAACCGGTGGTTTCCAAAATCAACAACGCCATGGACGACTGGTTTTTCACCGGCCATCCATGGCGTTCTGTCATATAAACTCAGTTCTTGGGGCTGTAGATGTAATAATCGCCGTAAACCGTCTCGATGGTCTGGTTGGTGTAAGCGGGAGTATCTACAATGTCGCCCACTGCATGATTAGCATGGGTGCGAATATAAACATTATTTCCCGGGGTGACGGAACAGGAAATGACCCGGCCCTGGCTGTCGCAGGTGTAATCATACCGGTTCTGCTGCTCCAGTAACGGGTAATTGTCCGTAATGACCATTTTGTCGTTCTTCCACTCGGAATCAAAAGACCAGTTCTGGCTGGTATAGGTACCGGTGGTCAGGCGGTTCCCGTCATAGACATATTCAAAAGTATATGTGAAATCAATACACTTTCCGTCCGCGTCATGATCATGAGAGTAACGATAGCCGTACACCGTCTTTTCTTCCTTTACCAGATGTCCGGCATTATCATAGGTATAGGTAATGGTGTAATCATTATAATCATTGCCCCAGTCGATCTGGATCAACCGGCCCTGGCTGTCGCAGGTGCAGGCGTAGTCATACTCCGCTCTGTTATTTTTGACATGAATGTTTGTCAGACAGCCGGCAGCGTTATAGGTATAGGTTTCCAGCGCGTCCACGTTGCCGCCGGTGCCGTACTTCTTCTGAAGCAGACGGCCGTTATCATCGTATTCCAATTGAAAGTAGCTGTTATAGTCGGAATAGGCAATCCGGTCCACATAGTATTCGTCATCCAGGTGAATGAGTGCACCGTTTTCGTTATAGGTCCAGGGCGCATGTTTTGCGGTGTTTACGTTGCCCATGTTGTCGGTTTTGGTCCGGCTTTCGGACAGCTTGACGTCTTTGAGGATGGCAAAGTCCTCCAGCACCGCTTTGCGATTCCAGTTAATCTCCTCGCTGAAACGATCCGAAGAAACGTATTCGGTGCCCACCCATTTGTCGATGGCCTCCATGCCGGACAGACGGTTGTAGCAATACTCCAGCGCCTGGGAGCCGTCATAGCTTGTTGAGGTCTCCTCGTCATAAACGTTGATGTAGCCGTTTTCCAGATAGCTGTTCAGTTTGCGAATAATGCTATAGTAATCATACAGCATATCCCGCTCTTGGTCAGTGGGTTCGCCGCTGGGCTTGGTATTTTCTCCGTCGCCGTTGTTGCCATTGTTTTCATTGCCGCTCTGGGCCTGCTGACGCAGGTCATCGATGGCCATTATGGCGCCGTCATAGTCGCCCTTTTCCAGCATCTCGTTGATGTGGTCGTACTTGGCGTACTTGTTGTTGCCGCAGGCACACAGCCCAAGAGCCATGACCAGCACCAGAATCGTCGCAAATACCCTTTTCACTCCAGTTACCCGCTTTCTTGGTTCTTCTTTGCAGCGTTGTTTCACGGTGCAAAATATAAGAGGCATTATATACAAGATATCTTTCCTTTTCAACAGCAATTTCCATAAAATGACAATATCCGGAAAATAACGGATGGATATTCGCAGTTCTGTACAAATTATGCCTGTTTCCACCTGCCATAAAACCATATTACAGCCAACCCGGCAACAGCATAACATATCTATCCATATATCAATATATACGCCGAATTTTTCTATAAAAGCTTCAAATCACCCAATATAATCCCGTATTTCATTCCATGGATACAAACATAAACAGCCCCTCCTTCAAGGAAGGGCTGTTTGACGAATAATGCCTATGGGCTTTAAATATGCAAACCCCGCCATACCATTTTATATGCGGTATACCTTTTGCATGTATCCTTTCATCCAACCGCCGCCTGGTCACGGGGCAGGTGTTTGCCCGCCCTGATGGTTTTGATGGAAGGCCTGCCAAACCGCCTGGGCCGCGGCGTGCGTCATACCCGGTACAGCGGCCAGCGCCTCGATATCCGCTGCGCGGATGCCCGCCTCGCTGCCAAGCGCCCGCAGCAGCGCCTTGCGCCGCGCCGGCCCGATGCCGGGGATATCCTCCAGCCTGGAATAGATCGATGCCTTGGAGCGCAGCGCCCGGTGGAAGGTAATGGCAAAGCGGTGGGCTTCATCCCGCACGCGCTCGATGACGTGCAGGGCCGGGTCATCCCGCGCCAGCAGGATGGAATCGGGCCTGCCGGGCAGAAAAATCTCCTCCAGCCGCTTGGCCAGCGCAAACATGGGCACCGATACGCCAGCCTCCCGCATGCCCTCCAGCGCAGCCTGTAACTGGCCGGGGCCGCCATCGATAAGGATAACATCCGGCAGCGGCGAAAAGGCCGCATCGCCTTGCCGGTAACGCATCAGCCTGCGGGTGACAACCTCCTTCATGGAAGCAAAATCATCCGCCCCACCCATGCGCTTGATGCGGAAATGCCGGTATTCCTTGCGCGCCGGCCTGCCGCCGACAAACACCACCATGGAAGCCACCTGCTGGGCCCCCTGGGTGTGGGAAATATCAAACCCTTCGATGCGGGATGGCGTTTTTTCCAGCCCCAGCACGCGCCCAAGCGCTTCCATGGCGCCCTGCGTGCGTTCCAGATCCCGCTCCCTTTCCAGCAAAATGCGTTCCGCCGCTGCACGGGCGTTGTCCCGCGCCAACTCGCACAAATGGCGTTTATCGCCCCTTTGCGGCACCACGATATGAACCGCACCCTCCCGCTGCTGGCGCAAAAACGCCTCCAACAGCTCGCGCTCGGGCACATCGCAAAACAGCAGCACTTCCCGCGGAACGGGGTGCACCGCATAATACTGCGGAATAAAGGCCGCCAGCAGTTCGCCATCGGTCTGCTCGGTGTGGCTTTGCAGTACATGGCTTTCCCCGCCGCTGATGCGCCCGGCGCGCACGGGCAGCACCTGCGCCACGCACAAAAGCCCCTGCTGGTATACCGCCAGCACATCGCGCTCCTCCATGGCGGTGGACACGGCTTTTTGCTTTTGCTGCACGCTTTCCAGCGCACGGATGCGGTCGCGCAGCAGGGCGGCGCGCTCAAACTCCATTTTATCGGAGGCCTCCATCATGCTGCGGCGCAAATGCTCCACGGCATCCTGCCCCTTGCCCTTTAGGATGCGCTCCACTTCCTGCACCATGCCGCGGTATTCCGCCGGGCTGACCAGCCCGGCGCACGGCGCGCTGCACCGGCCGATCTGGTACTTCAGGCAGGGCCGGTCATGCCCGCCCGTTGGCGGAATATCCTTGTTGCAGGAGCGCAGCGGGTAGGCGTGGGCCAGCATATCCAGCACTTCCCGCACCGCCCAGCCCGCGCCATAGGGGCCAAAATAATGCGCCCCATCCTTTTTGACGGTACGGGTAATTTGAACGCGTGGCCATGCATGCTGCACATCCACGCGCAAATAAGGGTACTGTTTGGAATCCTTCAGCAGGATATTGTATTTGGGAAGATGCTTTTTAATCAGCGTGCATTCCAGCATCAGCGCTTCCAACGGCGTATCCGCCAATATCCACTCCAAGTCCCATATCTGCTCCACCATGGCCTGCACCTTGGGGGTATGCTGGTTTTGGGCATGGAAATAGGAACGCACGCGGTTTTTCAAGGATTTGGCCTTGCCAACATAGATAATGCCGCCATCCTTGCCGTGCATCAGATAAACGCCGGGATGGTCCGGCAAAAGCGCAAGTTTTTCCTTTATTTCCTCACGCATCGGATATTTCCTTCCGGTATGCCGAGCATCATTGGTCGCCCTTTAGCTCCTTGCGGTTTTTCTGCACAAGCCCCAGCTGCTGCTGCATGGCGCGCTCCAGCTCCGCCAGCACGTCATCGGCATAGGCAATGGCGCCCATGCGGATTTCGCGGGCGTTCTTCTGGGTATTATCCAGTACCTCCTCGGCCATGGTATAGGCCTTGGTGGTAATTTCATGCTCGTTGACCAGGCGTTCAGCCTGCTTTTCCGCCTTGCTGACAACGGATTTAGCCTCCGCATCGGCATCGGACAGGATGCGCTGGCGCTGGTGGGCAATCTGCTCGGCCTGGCGGATGACATCGGGCATGTTCATGCGGATATCATCGATAATATCCAGCAGCTGATCGCGGTCCACCATCACTTTGGAAGACAGCGGCGCCGGTTTGGCTTCATCGATGATGGCTTCGAGCTCATCGAGCAGGGTCAGGATGCGCATATGAATCCCTCCTTATGGCTTGGATGTAAGCGTACACAGGACTTGCTCCTGTATAGATGGCGGTACCAGGGCAGAAATATCGCCCCCCAGGCGCCCGATTTCCCGGACCATGCTGGAGGAGATATAGGCATATTGTGCGCTGGTCATAAAAAAGACGGTCTGCACATCGCTGCACAGCAGGTTGTTAAGGGAAGCCATCTGCATTTCGTATTCAAAATCGGATACCGCGCGCAAGCCGCGGACGATGGCGCACGCCCCCACCTTGCGGGCATACTCTACCAGCAGGCCTTCAAACACATCCACCTCAACCGTTAGCCCAGCCTCCGCACAGGCGGTTAAAATCATGTCCACCCGCTGCGCTTCGGTAAAGCTTGGCGATTTGGCGCTGTTTCGCAGCACCGCCACAATCACCTTATCAAAAAGGGATGCGGCGCGGCGAATGATATCCAGATGCCCGTTTGTAATGGGATCAAAGCTTCCCGGGCAAACACAAATGCGCACGCCTTACCCTTCCTTTCTTTGTGCGGCATAAAAACGCAGCACGTTTTCGCCATACCGCCGCTCATCGGTCAAAACCAGCCCATCCTTCTGGATGGCGCTGCTTTGGCGGCTATCCTCCGCCACGATGAGCGCACCCGGCGCCAACAGGGCAACGGCCAGGCCAAGCGCCTGCTCCAGCAGCCCCGTGCCATAGGGCGGATCAAGAAAAATCACATCAAACCGGCGCCCCTGTGCCGCCAGGCGCTGCATGGCCACGCACGTATCCATGCACCAGATTTCCTGTTCAAAACCGCAGGCGCGTGCATTGGCGGCAATAGCCTTTTGCGCAGCCCGGTCACAATCGATAAACAGGCAATCCTTGGCCCCGCGCGAAAGCGCCTCCAGCCCCAACGCACCGCTTCCTGCAAAAGCATCCAGCACGCTGGCGCCGCTTAGCCGGTGGGACAGGATGTTAAACAGCGCTTCCCGGGCACGCGCGCCGGTCGGGCGGGTACTAAGCCCCTTGGGGGCCACCAGCCCCCTGCCCCGCGCGGTTCCCCCGATGATGCGCATGGTACATACCCTCCCATTACATTAGTGTATCATACAGGGGCATCCGCGGCAAGCCATCCGGCAAAACCCGTCTGGGCCTGTCAGCACGCCGTCCACCCGGTGGTCATGCGGCAGATGCGGCAGCGCCTCCACCCGCTGGAAGGGATAACCCACCCCCAGCAGCACCGCCCGGCACCCATCCGACAGCATGCGGTCATAATATCCGCCGCCCTGGCCCAAACGGTTAAAGCCATGGTCAAACGCCAGGCCGGGCACAAGCGCCACATCGGCCTGCTGTAACCGCCCCGGCGGCGCATCCGGCCCCGGCTCATATATCCCATAGGCCCCGGCCTTCATGGGCATATCGGGCGCCCACCGGCGCAAAATCAGCTGTTTGCCTTCCACCACCGGCAACAGGATATGCACCCCACGCCGGTGCAGCTCCATCATCAGGGCAAGGATATCGGCCTCGCCCGGCATGGGCATATACCCCAGCACGCAGCGGGCCTGCAGCAGGCAGGGCACCTTTTGCGAAAATTCCACCAGTTGCGCGGCGTGCTGCGCACGCGCCTGCGGGGTGATATTGCCCCTGGCCGCCCGCATCCGGGCACGCAAATCCGCCTTATTCATATACGCGAATAACCCGGGGCGCGATGTTGCACAGCACCTCGTAACTGATGGTTGCCCGCCAGGCGGCCATCTCATCCGCGGTAACGCCCCCCGGCCCTCCTCCCAGCAGCCACACATCCCCCCCGATATCGGCCTGGGGGATATCGGTTACATCCACCATCATCTGGTCCATGCATACGTTGCCGCACACCGGCGCACGCTGCCCCGCTACCATCACCTGGCCCACCCCGCAGCCCAATGCCCGGGCATACCCATCGGCATACCCCACGCCGATGGTGGCCAGGCGGGTTTTGCGGGTGGGGTGGAAATGCAGGCCGTAGCTAGTGCTCTCCCCCGGTTCAATCCACATGATCTGCGTGATGGGTGCCCGCCAGGATAAAACGGGGGTTAACTGCTGTGCAAAGGGCGTATCCGGGGCATCATACCCATACATACCGATGCCCAGGCGAACAAAATCATGCTGCATATCGGGGTAGCGCAGCGCAGCCGCCGTGTTGGCGGCATGTACCAGCGGCGCCATCCCGGCCTTTTTGGCACACGATACCACCTGCATCAGGCGGTCATGCTGCATGCGGGTAAACGCCTCGTCCTCATCGGCTACGGCAAAATGGGTAAAAATGCCTTCCAGCATCAGTTCCCTGCCAAAGGCTCCCAGCGCCTGCACGGCTTGCTCCGGGGAAAAGCCCAGGCGGTGCATGCCGGTATCCACTTTCATGTGTACCCGGATAGGCTTGCCTTCCAGGCGCGCCCCTTCGCTTAGGATATTCAGCTGCTGGCTGCATCCCGCCGCACAGGCAACATCCAGGCGCGCCAGTTCCGCGGCGTCGATCAGGTTATCGGTTGGCTGCAACAGCAAAATGGGGGCATCAAAGCCTTCCTCGCGCAGGGCCATCGCCTCTGCCGGGCGGGCGACGCACACGCCCCTGGCCCCCATCTGCATGGCCTCCCGGGCGATGCGCGATGCCCCATGGCCATAGCCATCGGCCTTGACCACCGCCATAAACCCATTGGGATTTAAAAGGCGGCCCTTCAGCACCTCCAGATTATGCCGAAAAGCCGCTAATGAAATATGCGCCGAGGATACCTGTAACATGGCAAGCCGCCCTTCCTTACGCACTACGCCTGCCGGGCCCATGTTCAAAGCCCGGCAGGCGCCCCATTTCTCCTTTTGCGGGGCGCCCCGCGGCGCCGCCGTTTGCCCTCTCCTGCTTAGTAAGCCAGCACTTCATTCTGCTCGAGCAGGCGGCAGCCGCTCTCCCGCAGCACCTGGCTTGCCTTGGCCACATCATCCACATGGAAAACAATAAGCGCGTTTTTGCCGGGATGGCGCACAAAGGAATACAGATATTCCACGCTGATGGCATTGTCGCTCAGCGCCTGCACCACACCCACCAGGCCGCCGGGGCTATCGGGCACCTCGCACGCCAGCACCTGGGTGGTGTTAACGGTAAAGCCCTCCTGCTTGAGCGCCTGGGCCGCACGGCCGGGATCATCCACCAGGGCACGCATGATGCCAAAATGCGCCGTATCGGATACCGAAAGGGATACGATGTTGACCCCGGCCGCAGCCAGCGTGCCGGTCAGATGTGCCATACGGCCTTGTTTGTTTTCCAGGAAAACCGATAATTGCTCGATCATGCATACCCCTCCGTTTCATCGCAGCGGATGCCGCCTGCCCGGGCACGCCCGGCAGGGCATCTTTCCCAAGCTATGCCTGCTGCGCCGCCTGCGCACCCATATGCAGCGCGCGGGTGTTGATTTCCACCGTCTTGGGCGGCACACAGGCAACCAGCGCCTGCTCCAGCACCGCCATATCCATGCCGCACTTGGCACCCAAAGCGCCCAGCAGCACACAGTTGACCGCCCGCAGATCGCCGGCTTCAAGCGCCAGCGCCGCGCCATCCAGCGCCACGGTATTGGCGCAGGCCTTCAGGCTGTCCACCACGCCCTCCGGATAGGCGGCCTGCCCGGTAATAACGGGCATCGGCGCGATGCGCTGGGTGTTGGTAACAACCATGCCGCCCGGCGCCAGATACCCCAACCACCTGGCAGCTTCCAGTGCCTCAAAGGAAACAATGGCATCCGCCCCGCCCAGGTCGATAAGCGGCGCGTGGACGTGAAACCCCATGCGCACA
Source organism: bacterium (assembly GCA_029006015.1). Classification (GTDB taxonomy): domain Bacteria; phylum Bacillota; class Clostridia; order Christensenellales; family SUG1161; genus SUG1161. The sequence goes on along the minus strand of JAQXFY010000110.1, from coordinate 11,206 downwards.
TGCGTCACCACGCTGCCGCCGCGCTGGGCCATGCCATGTACCTCGTTAATTTTAACATCCAGGCCCATTTTTACCGCATAGGCCCCCAGAATACGGCTGGCCAGCAGCGTACCCTGCCCGCCAACGCCAACCAGCAGCAAATCCAGTTTATTCATGGTTTTGCCCTCCCAATGCACCAAAGCGGCACAGTTTTGCGCACAATCCGCAGCCCGTGCACAGCGCGGGGTTGATCCAAACGCCCTTTTCCCGCTTTTCAATGGCCGGGCAGCCGATCTTCAGGCACATGCCGCAGTTTTTGCACTTCTGGCCATCGCTCTCAAAGGAGGGCTTGCGTGCCTTTGTCAGCATGATGCACGGCTCCTTGGCGATAACCACGCTGACCCCATCCACCGCTACGGCTGCGCGCAGCGCCTGTTCCATATCCTCCGGGTTGAGCGGGTTTGCGGTAAAGACATCCTTTACCCCAAGCGCCCGGGCAACGGTTTCGATATCCAGCGCCACGGTTTCCTCGCCCTTGGCGGTTTTGCCTGTTCCGGGGTGATCCTGGTGCCCGGTCATGCCGGTGGTACGGTTATCCAACACCACCAGCGTCAGCTTGCTTTTGTTGTAAACCGCGCTGGCCAGGCCCGTCATGCCGCTATGGAAGAACGTGGAATCGCCAATAACGGCCACCCACTTTTTGGCATCCTCCGGCCGGGCCAGGCCCATACCATGGCTCATATTAATGGAAGCGCCCATGCACACACAGGAATCGATGGCGCTCAGCGGGGCGGCCGCGCCCAGCGTATAGCAGCCGATATCGCCCGTAACGGACAGCCCCAGTTTTTTGATGGCATAATAGGTGCCGCGGTGCGGGCAGCCCGGGCACATGATGGGCGGGCGCACAGGCACCGCAAAATCGGCCTTGGGCCCTTCGGGCGCCATGGGCACGCCAAAGGCCTTGCCCACCATACGGGCAGAAAGCTCGCCCTGCCGGGAAAACAGTTTTTTCCCTTCGCAGGCAATACCGGCGGCCTTGAGGGTATCCTCGATAAAAGGCTCCAGCTCCTCGATAACCACCAGCCGCCCCACCTGGGAGGCAAACTTGCGGATATCCTCTACCGGCAGGGGATAGACCATATCCAGCTTGTATACGCTGGCCTCGGGCAGCATTTCCTTTACATACTGGTAACAGGTGCTGCTGGTAACCACACCAAAGGCCAGATCGTTCATTTCCACACGGTTAAGGCCCAGCTCCGCCAGCTCTGCGGTCAGGCGGTTTTCGCGCTTTTCCACCCCAATATGGCGGCTGCGGGCCATCGCCGGCATCATGACATATTTGGGAATATTTTTTTCGTAGGGCTTAACGGGCACTTCGCGCCGCGGCCCCACCTCCACCAGGCCATGGCCATGGGCGATGCGGGTGACCATGCGCACGATAACGGGCGTATCAAATTGTTCGCTCAGCTCAAACGCGCGCCCCACCATCCAGCGGGCCTCGTCGCTATCGGAAGGCTCCAGCATGGGGATATGGGCAGAGCGGGCGTAAAAGCGGCTGTCCTGCTCGTTCTGGGAAGAATGCATGCCCGGATCATCCGCCACAACGATGACCAGCCCGGCATTAACGCCGGTATAAGCCGCGGTAAACAGCGGATCGGCCGCCACGTTAAGGCCAACGTGCTTCATGCAGCACATGGCCCGCGCACCGCCGACAGCCGCGCCCAAGGCAACCTCCAGCGCCACCTTTTCGTTGGCGGCCCATTCGGTATAAATTTCCGGGTATTTGGAGGCAAACTCCGTAATCTCCGTCGATGGTGTGCCGGGGTAGGAGGATACCACGCGGCAGCCCGCCTCCCAGGCCCCCTGGGCCAACGCCTGGTTGCCCAGCATCAGTTTTTTCATCTTGCTTCTCCCCTTTTTGGCTTAGCCCTTGCGCAAATCGGTGACGCGCTGTGCCTTGCCCTCAAAGCGCTTTAGGGTGGAGGGTTCCACCAGCGTTACCCGGGCATCCACCAGGATGGTGGATTTCAGGCGGCTGCGGATGCGCTCGCGCAGGCGCTCCAGCTCCGAAAAGCGTTCCAACAGCGAGGCGTCGGAAAGCTCTACCTTTACTTCCAGCGTATCCAGGAATTTTTCCCGCCCAACCACAATCTCGTAATGCGGCCCGATACCCGGTGTGGACATCAGCACGCTTTCGATCTGGGACGGGAAGATGTTAACCCCGCGCACGATCAGCATATCATCGCTTCTGCCGCGGATCTTGGCAATGCGCGCGCTGGTGCGCCCGCAGGCACATTTACCGCGCATAATGCAGGAAATATCGCGCGTGCGGTAGCGGATCATGGGCACGGCCTCGCGCGTCAGCGTGGTGATGACCAGCTCGCCCCACTCCCCATCCGGAAGCACCTCCCCCGTTTCGGGGTTGATAATCTCCAGCAGGAAATGATCCTCCGCAATGTGCATGCCGCACTTTTCCGGGCATTCGCCCGCCACGCCCGGCCCGATGATCTCGGACAGGCCGTAGTTTTCCGTGGCCAGCATGCCCCATTTTTTCTCGATGGCCGCGCGCATTTCCTCCGTCGAGCCCTCGCCGCCAAACAGGCCGACGCGCAGCTTGATATCCTTCATGGCGTCCATCTGCTCAGCCGCCTCCGCCATATAAAGCGCATAGCTGGGGGTGCTGACCAGCACGGTCGAGCCAAAATCCCGCATCAGGTTGATCTGGCGCTGGGTATTGCCGCTGGAAACCGGCACCACGGCGGCGCCAATTTTTTCCAGGCCGTAATGCAGCCCAAACCCGCCGGTAAACAGGCCGTAACCAAAGGAGATCTGGGCGATATCATCGGCCGTCGCCCCACCGGCGGAGGCCACGCGCGCCACGCATTCGGTCCAGATATCCAGATCCTTTCTGGTATACCCCACCACGGTGTGCCGCCCCGTTGTACCGGAGGAGGCATGCAGGCGCACGATATCGCGCATGGGTACGGCAAACAGGCCATAGGGATAGGCCTCGCGCATTTCATCTTTAACGGTAAACGGGAATTTTTGAATATCCGAAAGCTTGTGGATATCCCCGGGGCCTACATGGGCGGCATCGCATTTTTCGCGCACATGCGCCACATGATCGTAGGCATATTGCACACTGGCTTTTAGCCGTTCCAATTGCAGGGAAGCAATATCGCTTTCCTTGGCACATTCTATCTCGGGATTAAAAATAGGCATGTTTTCACTCCATCCTACCGGGCAGTCCTATTTGGGATACCCCATCCTACGGCGGGTATTATAGCAAACATTTCTATATTTGCCTAGCCCGGCCCTTTTCGGTTGACGCCCCCGCCCCGGGCATGTAAAATAGAAGCAAGCGCTTATCATCAATAAATATTTCCCATTGGGGAATGTTTTTCTATATAGGAGGCAGCATGTCACATCCATCCCGTAAACACCCGCTTCTGCGTGCCATCGCCGTCTGGCTTGTGGCGCTGATGATCATGGCCCTGTTGCCGATGCTCCTTATCATCGGCTACCATTTTGCCGCCCTGCAAGGGTGGCTTATCGCAAACCCCGTGCCGCCGTGGGCCTGGATCTCCCTGGGCGTGGCGGCTACCATTTCCATCTTAATTGCGCTGACCGTCGCCCCGCGTGTGGTGGATTGGATTTTTAAAAACCTGCAGCAGGTTGAAAAACGTTTGTTGGAAATGGAAGGGAGCGATCTGGCCACCTGGCTGATGGGCCTCATTGTGGGCTTGATCGTAGCCAACCTGTTGACCAACCTGGTACAGCTGATTCCCATCCGATGGCTGGCAACAGTGGTGGCCATTTTGGTATACCTGCTGGTGTGTTCGCTGTCTATCCGGGTATTTATGCAGCGCAAAGATGCCTGGATGTCCATCATCAGCCGCCTGGGCCGGCGCCGTTCCGCACCGGATAACGCCGAGCCCGCCCATCCCGGCGCCATCAAGGTGCTGGATACCAGCGCCATCATCGATGGGCGTATCTTTGATGTGTGGCAATCCGGCTTTTTGGAGGGCCGGCTGGTGGTGCCCGATATTGTCCTGACGGAGCTGCGCCACATTGCCGATTCGGAGGATGCCACCCGCCGCGTGCGCGGCCGGCGCGGGCTGGATCTGCTGGCCAAAGCCCAGGAAAAGAGCAAGGATGTTTTTCAGGTGATGGAGGCACCGGAAGGAACCGATGCCGATGACCGCATCCTTCGCCTGGCCAAACAGCTGTCCGCCCAGGTGGTTACCAACGATTTTAATCTGAACAAGGCCGCCGGCGTGCTGGGTGTGCGCGTGCTGAATATCAACGAATTAACCAATGCGCTTAAAAACGTTGTCCAGGCCGGCGAAAAGCTGACGGTACAGGTTATGCGCGAGGGGAAGGAGCCCGGGCAGGGCGTGGCGTATCTGGCCGACGGCACGATGATTGTTATCGAAAGCGGGCGCCCCTATACCGGCAAAACGCTGGAAGTGGTGGTTACCGGCAACATGCAGACGGCGGCCGGCCGGCTGATCTTTGCCCGTCCGGCTTCCATGGAAGAATAGCCCCTTCCCTTTGGCCACCGGCATGCCCTGCGGCGGTTTGCAGGCTTTTTTGCGCATGCCGCCCTGCGGGCGATAAAGCAATCCGGCGTATTTCCTTTTTATTATGTTTCCATATCCGCCCAAACGGGAGGCCTCCATGGCGCCCGGCTCAATGGCACTATTTTAAACAGCGCTTACATTCCATGTTCCATGGGATGCAGGCAGCACCGGGGTTTTCTTGGCCTTTTTGGCAAATCATGTTATGCTATCCGTATGGCTTGTGATACCGGCATGCCAAGGCTGCGCATACAGCAGCGGCCGATTCCATGCCATGGTTTTTATGGCGCCGCCGCTGTGGCAGGGTGCTATCCTTCCCGCTTGAAGGGCGCCATTTGCCCGAAAGATAGCTTTTATTCTGCACGATGCAGGGCACAGGGTTGTGCACATCCTACCGAAGGGGGGCGTGCCCCATGAAAAGCAAAGCCTGGATCAGCGATGCCATCTGGATCATATTGGCGCTGGCAGCGCTGGCCCTGATCGGCTGGATGCTGCGCCCCGGCCGGGCGGTGCTGCCCGTGCGCACCCCCGCCGCATCCGCCCTTGTTTCCCCAATCCCTTCCCCCCTGTTGCAGCCCACCCCCGGTGCTTCCGCCCGCCCTGTATATGCCGGCGACCGGATGTTGGATATCCTAAACAGCGGTGACCGGGAGCTGCTGTACAGCATCGGCTTTTCTACGGATGCCATTACCGCCATCCGGCAATCGCTTGAGGAGGGCGGCCCCTTTTCCGATTGGGCGGATGCATACAACCGCCTGCCCGGTTGGGCCGCATGGCTGGATCTGGTTTGCCCCAGCCCATCGGCGGGGAGGGAACCATGACGGATACATTTTCTACCCCCACGCGGTATGCGGTGGATACGTTTTATCATTCGCTTGGCATGGATACCCCCGATTGCCCGCGTGGCCGCTTTGCGCTGATAAGCCAGGGGCAAACGGCTGTGGCGGCCTGCGCCAGCCGGCCTGTCCGCATGCGCCTGAGGGGCAAATACATCCGTGTCGGCCTGATCGACGGGCTGGTAGCCCATCCGGATCTGGCCGTGCCGGAGCAGGCATGGCAAGCCGCGCGCCAAGCCATGGAGCTGGCCCGCCGGCATGGCAACGTGCTGATGCTTTTTCCCCCACATTATGCGCAGGCCCCGCTTGGCCACGCCGCTGCCTTTGAAACGGAAACCTGCACGCTGGCCTGCCCTGCTCAAGGCGGGGATGGCCTTGCCTTTTATCCGCTGACCTGCAGCCTTGTGCCTGCCTGGCAGCGCTATTACAGCCTGGCGCTGTCCCCCTTTGGGGCCATGCTGCCCAGAAGCCAGGATGCCATGCGCGCGCAGCTAACCGCGCACCTGTCCCGCCCGGGCGGGCGGGCGCTGGCCGCCATGCGCGCAAACCGGGTATGCGGCTGGTGGCTGGGCACGCTGGAAGGCAGGCATGCCGATACGCAGGAGCTGTATCTGGAAGATGAAGGGCTATACCTCCAGCTGCCCCAGGCGCTTGGCGCCCTGGGGGCGGATACCTGCACCTGGCTGCTGCCCGGCAAAGCGCAGCCAAATTTAATGCTCAAAACCCAGCCCGCCCCGCCTCAGCTGGCACGGGCGCTTAACGTGGAAGCACTGTTTTATGGCCTTGGCTGCGATTGCGCCGGTCGCGCCTACCTGGAAGTGGATGATCCCCTTTTCCCCGAAAACCGCGGCCTGTGGTGCATCGAAGGCGGGCCGCAGGGTGCCCGGGCCACCCGGGCCAAAGCCAACCATTTTCTGGCCTGCGCGCGCGTAACGGCTGGCGGACTGGCTTCCTTTTTATTGGGTAACCCCATGGCCCTTCGGGGCGATGGAGACCAGATTACCCGCCTGACGCGCATGTTTCCCCCTTGCCGCGCCCTGTGGTGGACGGCGTAATTTTGCTACCCATCTTCTTGTTTTGCAGGGTGAATATGATACAATAAGCAGGATTAATTCTATCTGGCTTTGGAGGCGAAGCTTTGCAGGATACCCTGGCACACCGTATACAACAGCTTAATCCCTTGGCCCTTGCGCATGTAGGGGATTCCGTGTTTGACCTATATGTGCGCTCCGCCCTGGTGCTGGAGGGGGATAAAACGGCCCATGCCCTTCACAAGGCCGCCGTCGCCCTGGTTAACGCAGCGGCCCAGGCACAGGCGGCTCGGCGCATGCTTCCACTGCTGACGGAAGAGGAAGCCGCCATTTTCCGGCGCGGCCGTAACGCCGGCGGCACCCATGTGCCCATCCATGCCAGCGGGGAGGATTACCATCTGGCCACCGGCTTGGAGGCGGTATGCGGTTACCTGTACCTTAGCCATCAAATGGAACGGCTGGAAGCCCTGCTGGGCCAGGCCGTACTTTTTGTACACGATCAGCCAAAGGAGGCCCTTTTATGAGCGCGGTTACCCCTCAGGTGCGCCTAATCACCTATACCCCCGATCCGGAAAACACCATCGCCATGGCGGCGCGCATCTGCTATGCGCGGGAGGATCTTGCCTCCCTCCAGCATCGGGTTTCCACGCGCGATCAGGCTGCGTTTTTGCAGCGTCTGGTCGATGAAGGGCACCTGTCCACCATCGAACATGTTACCTTTACCTTTGGCGTGGAGGGGGTTTCCCGCTCCCTTCTGGCGCAGCTGACGCGCCACCGCCTGGCCAGCTTTTCCGTCCAGTCCCAGCGGTATGTCCGCACCGGGGCAGACGGGCAGTTTGATTACATCATTCCCCCGGCCATTCAGTCCCTGGGGCCGGAGGCCGTTGCCCGCTTTGACGAGCAGATGCGCACCATGCAGGGGTGGTATGACGAATGGAACCAGGCCCTTGGCGCCCGCGGGGAATCCAGCAATGAGGATGCCCGCTTTGTGCTGCCAAAAGCCGCCTCCACCCGCCTGATGATGACCATGAACGCCCGCGAGCTGATGCACTTTTTCCGCCTGCGCTGCTGCAACCGCGCCCAGTGGGAGATCCGCGCCATGGCCTGGGAGATGCTGCGCCAGGTGCGCCAGGTAGCGCCGACGCTGTTTGCCCTGGCGGGCCCCGGCTGCATCGCAGGGGCTTGCCCGGAAAAAAAGCGCTCCTGCGGCAAAGCCGACGAGGTACGCGCGCGCCATGCCGCATGGATGCAGGAAAAAAGCCCATCCTGATAGCGGGGCCCTTTTCCCCATACGCTTTATGCCATTTCCCCGCCCAGCGCCGGGAATAAAAGGAGATTTTTATGCCTTACCGTAAACCTACCGATTCCACTTTGCGTTCAGGCAAGGGGGCAGGCCGCCCTTCCGGCGCCGCCCGCCGCCCCCATCAGGAAAACGCCACCTATAAAAAGGATACCGGCCGGCCGGGCAATTCCTCCGGCAAGGGCCGCTACGGCGCTCCCTCTTCGGCGGATAAGCGCGGGGTGCGCACCGGCAGCGGGCAGCGCCCCCATGCACAGCCGGACAGGCGGCAGCCCATGCCCTCTTTCCCTGCCCAGCAGGCCCAGCCTGGCGCCCTTTCGCCCATGGCCGAGCCGCCGGAAAACGTGTTGTATGGCCGCAACCCCGTGCGGGAAGCGCTTAAAAGCGGGCGTTCCGTCGAACGGCTGCTGGTAGCCAGCGGGCTTAAAAACGAAGGCAGCGTGCGCGAGATCGTCGGCATCGCGGTGGAAAACCATGTGCCGGTTATCGAGGTTCCGCGCGAGCGGCTTGATCTTCTTTGCGCAGGCGCGCACCATCAGGGTGTAGCGCTGTATGCCGCCATGAAGGATTATGTGCCGATGGAGGATATCCTTGCCGTTGCCGCCGAACGCGGGGAGGATGCCTTTGTGCTGGTGCTCGACGGCATCGAGGATCCCCAAAATGTCGGCGCCATGCTGCGCGTGGCCGAATGCGCCGGGGTTCATGGCGTCATCGTGCAAAAGCGGCGCGCGGCGGGGCTGACCCCTGCCACCATGCGCGCGGCCAGCGGCGCGGGCGAATACATTCCCGTATGCCAGGTGACCAACCTGCGTGCAGCGCTGGAATCCCTCAAGCAGGCCGGGCTGTGGGTGATGGGCGCGGATATGGATGGGGAATGCTGCTATGATGCTTCCCTGACCGGCCCCATTGCGCTTGTCATCGGGGCGGAAGGCAACGGCCTGTCGGCCCTGACGGCGCGCACATGCGATAAGCTGATCCGCCTGCCGATGCGCGGCAGAGTGGGTTCCCTCAACGCATCGGCTGCGGCATCCGCACTGGTATATGAAATTGTTCGCCAGCGCGGCTGGCGTTAAACCCGGATGGGCACAGGAGGGCGCATGTCCACTTCCCCTCAACCTACCGACGAAACGCTGGCTCTGGCCGCCCAGGCCGGCGATGAGGCCGCGCTGGAGCGGCTGCTGGAGGGCTATAAACCTTTCGTGCGCGCGCGCGTGCGCGGATATTACCTGATGGGCGCCGATAACGAGGATATGATGCAGGAGGGCATGATCGGCCTGTACAAGGCCATCCGCGATTTTAACCCCGCCCGCGGCGTCAGCCTGCATGCATTTGCCGATATCTGCATCCGCCGCCAGATGGTATCAGCCATCCGTGCGGCCGCCCGCCACAAGCACAGCCCGCTCAACTCCTCCGTTTCGCTGGATCTGCCGATGGCCGATGATGACGTGCGCCTGGGCGATCTGGTGGCTTCCTCCGGCGCCAATCCGGAGGAGGTGCTGCTGGTGCAGGAATCCTACGATACGCTCGAAAGCCGTATCTCCCCCATGCTCAGCGAAATGGAGCGCCGCGTACTGCGCGGTTTTTTACAGGGAAAAAGCTATTCGCAGATCGCAGCCGATCTGGGGCGTACCCCCAAAAGCATCGATAACGCCCTGCAGCGCATCCGTCAAAAGGTGCAATCCCTGGGCGATTTGGGCTTATCGTAAAGCCCGTTTTTCCCCGGTTATGCGGCGTTTTTGCGGCTATACCATACTTTTTTTGTCCGGTTTAATTTTTTGCCATATTTTCGCTTGACATCCTATATGTTGTGGGTGTAGGATGTTCGCGGTAACAAAATGTGCGCTTTGGAAGGAGCGATTTTTATGATAACCCAAATTGTCAAACGGGATGGCCGCACGGTTCCCTTCCAGCTTGAAAAAATTGCAGATGCCATTTTTAAGGCATTCCAGGGCTCCGGCAGCGCCAAGGGATATGAAACCGCTCTGGAATTGGCCCGCCATGTGGAGGATTTGCTGGAGCATGATGAAAGCATCGGCACGCCGACGGTTGAACAGATTCAGGATACCGTTGAAAAGGTGCTAATCGAGGGCGGCTTTGTGCGCACGGCACGCGCCTATATTCTTTACCGGGCGGAGCGTACCCGTGTACGCGAGATGAACACCCGCCTGATGAAAATATACGAAGATATCACCTTTAAGTCCGCCAAGGACAGCGATATCAAGCGCGAAAACGCCAACATCGATGGCGATACCGCCATGGGCACCATGCTGAAATATGGTTCCGAAGGCGCCAAGCAATTTTACGAGATGTACGTGCTCAAGCCGGAGCATGCCAAGGCCCACCGCGAGGGCGATATCCACATCCACGATCTGGATTTCTTAACGCTGACCACCACCTGCTGCCAGATCGATCTTTTAAAGATGTTCAAGGGCGGCTTCTGCACCGGCCATGGCGTGCTGCGCGAGCCCAACGATATTTTGTCCTACTCCGCGCTGGCCTGTATCGCCATTCAGGCCAATCAGAACGACCAGCACGGCGGGCAAAGCATTGTAAACTTTGATTATGGCATGGCCCCCGGCGTGGCCAAATCCTATATCAAGCTCTATCGCTCCAACCTTAAAAAGGCGCTTGAGCTGCTTGGCGGCGCCACGGTGGAAGATGGCACCCTGAAGGACATGATCGCCGATATCCGCAGCCGCACCGGCGAAGGTCCCTCCCTGTCCCATAGCGATACCTACCGGCAGGAGGAGGCTGCGGCCCTTGCTGCCATGGGTATCGATGACGATACCATTGCCCGCGCGCAGGATTTTGCCTGCACCAATGCCGATGCGGAGGTTGACCGCGCTACCTATCAGGCCATGGAAGCCTTTATCCACAACCTCAACACCATGCATTCGCGCGCCGGCGCGCAGACGCCGTTTTCCTCCATCAACTATGGCATGGATACCAGCCCCGAGGGCCGCATGGTGATGAAAAACGTCATGCTGGCGACGGAGGCCGGCCTGGGCCACCACGAAACGCCCATCTTCCCCATCCAGATTTTCCGTGTCAAGGAAGGCATTAACTACAACCCCGGCGAACCCAACTACGATCTGTTCCAGCTGGCCTGCCGCACCAGCGCCCGCCGGCTGTTCCCCAACTTTTCCTTCCAGGATTCCCCCTACAACCTGCAATACTACAAGCCCGGCCATCCGGAAACCGAGATTGCCTACATGGGCTGCCGCACGCGCGTTATCAGCAACATCTACGATCCCAGCCAGGAAATTTCCAACGGCCGCGGCAACCTGAGCTTTACTTCCATCAACCTGCCGCGCATCGCCATTAAATCCAACAGGGATATTTCCTTTTTCTTTGAGGAGCTGGACCGCAAGATCGATCTGTGCATCGATCAGCTGCTGGAGCGCTTTGAGATCCAGGCGCAAAAAACCGTGCGCAACTTCCCCTTCCTGATGGGCGAAGGCGTATGGCTGGACAGCGAAA
>JAQXFY010000109.1 GCA_029006015.1 bacterium | reverse complement strand
TCGCTTCGGCCTTCCAGCTCGCTCTCGCTCGCTTTTTTTGCCCCCGCTCGCGACGGCTTGACTATAATACCAAATGCCACTCCCCCTGTCAACCCCTGGCGCACATTTTTTTAAAATCCGCAAAAACGCCATTTTTCCCTTAAGAAATATAGCTTTTTTGAATATCCGCCGCTATATCCCCACAAAAAATTCCCCTAAATTTGCATTTTATTTTATTTTTTGCTCCCATATGCAAAGACACGGCAGGTAAAATCTCGCCGTGCCTTTAAGCCACCATTTCTTTATCTGCCGTTTCCCGATAAACCGGCTGCTTCTATATACATGCCGCTTTAAAGCCAGGATTTTGCCCGTCCATCAAGATGGCTTTATCTTGCTCCGCCGCCGCCAGCACACGCATCAGTTCAAATGCACCAGCCCTCCAATTAAGCCTACAGGCAGCCCAACACCACACAGGATGATGAAGGCCAGCCTCACGCTTGCCAACGCCCCGCAACAGGCCTTTTTGGGGAATTCCGGCCTATAATATACCGGCATATGCGAATTGATCGGGAATCACGCTTCCATCGGGTTTACATGGCATTGGCATTTGTTTGCAGCATAACCATGCAACCTATACTTTCCATCCAATTCCCAATCGCATGCTGCGCGCTTAAGGCTGTTATAGCTAACCGAGCGATAGGTTTGCCTGCATGTATACGTTTGGTTGGTTATTACATAGGTAACAACCGCATATGGATATGTTATATCGCCATTATGGGCCCATTTATACCAACCACCGTCCCCATAGGGGAACCGTGTATTTTTCCGCCCTTTTCCTGTCCCAAAACCATCCGGCCAAAGCAAGCTCCATCACAAACAGCCCTACAATGGCTATAGCGCTTCCCGCCTGTTGATTCGCCATGCCCTGCTTCCCCAATCCGGTCAATCAGCCGCACGATGGCATACACGCCTAAAAACACAGCCTAAGGCAAATATACAAAAAGGGCCGACCATGAAGCGCCCGCTATACGGAACCCTTCATGCGATCAGCCCTGTTTGCAAGCTCTAATTATTTATCTATATTTTTCATCGTGGGGAAGAGCAGCACATCCCGGATGCTGGCGCTATCCGTCAGCAGCATGACCAGCCTGTCGATGCCAATGCCCATACCGCCCGTTGGCGGCATGCCAATTTCCAGCGCGTGCAGGAAATCCTCATCCAGCTCGCCTTCGCCATCGCCCGCCATCTTTTTTTCCAGCTGTTCTTCAAAGCGCGCACGCTGATCGATAGGGTCATTCAGCTCGGAGAAGGCATTGCCCAATTCCCTTCTGGCAATAAAGAACTCGAACCGTTCGGTGAACATAGGGTTATCCGCACTTCTGCGCGCGAGCGGCGATACCTCCACGGGGTACCGGGTAATAAAGGTAGGCTGAACCAGCTCCTGCTCCACCTTTTCATCAAAGCAGGCATACAGCGCCTGGCCATGGGTCATGTTGTCTTCCACATGCACGCCGATGGATTTGGCGGCCGCGCGCGCCTGCTCATCCCCCTGGATAGCGTCAAAATCAATGCCGCAATAGGTCTTAACCGCTTCCGCCATCGTCATCCGGCGCCAGGGCGGCGTTAAATCAAGCGTTTCCCCCTGGTAGGTGATAACCGTAGTTCCGCACACGGCCTTGGCGCAGGCGGCAAACATGTTCTCGGCAATTTCCATCATATCGGTGTAATCGGCAAAAGCCTGATACAGCTCAATGGAAGTAAACTCCGGGTTATGGCGGGTATCCATGCCCTCGTTTCGGAAAATACGGCCGATCTCGTACACGCGCTCCAGCCCGCCCACGATCAGGCGCTTGAGGTACAGCTCGGTTTCAATGCGCAGATACATCGGAATATCCAGCGCATTTAGATAAGTACGAAACGGTTTAGCCGCGGCGCCGGTAGCCAGGGTATGCAAAACCGGCGTATCCACTTCCAAAAAGCCGCGCGCATCCAAAAATTCGCGGATGGTGTGCATGATCTGGGACCGGGCACGGAAGGTATCCCGCACCTCCGGGTTGACGATCAAATCCACATACCGCTGGCGGTAACGCAAATCAGCGTCCTTTAACCCATGGAATTTTTCCGGCAGGGGATACAACGATTTGCTCAAAAGCAACAATTCCGTTACTTCCACGGAAATCTCCCCGGCATGGGTACGGAACACCTTGCCCTCCGCACCGACAATATCACCGATATCCATGCCCTTAAAGGCCTGGTAGGCTTCCTGCCCGATGTTATCGCGCTTGACATACAGCTGTATCAGGCCATCCACATCCTGCATGTGGGCAAACGATGCCTTACCCATGATCCGGCGCGACATCATCCTGCCCGCCACACGCACGGTTTGCCCCTCCAGGCCATCAAACCCTTCCAGGATCTGCTTGGAGGTATGTGTCCGGCGGTAAAACGTAGCGGCATATGGATCCTGTCCGGCGGCACGCAAAGCATTCAGCTTTTCACGGCGCACCTCCAGCACATGGGCGGTCGATTCCTTTTCCTGCATCTCGGGGGTTTGTTCCATTTGCATCCCTCTTTGGTTTTATTTTTGAATAGCGCGGACAACCAGGCGAATGACGCCACCGGGCACTTCCACCGATACATGGTCGCCCTCTTTGTGGCCCATCAGCGCCTGGCCAACCGGGCTTTCAATGGAAATGCGATCATGCATGGCATCCGCCTCCGCAGAGCCAACCAGCGTCAGCACCATTTCCTCGTCCTCATCTTCGTCCCACACGGTAACGGTCAGCCCCAGGCGAATGCGGTCTGTACCGCCATCATCCTCCACCACAACGGCATTACGCAGCTGGGCCTCAATTTCCGCAATTTCGCCTTCCATAAAGGCCTGCTCATTCTTGGCTTCATCATATTCGGCATTTTCGCTTAAATCGCCGAAAGACCGCGCCGTTTCGATGTGGTCGGCAACTTCCGCGCGCTTAACGGTTTTCAGATACTGAAGGCGCTCCTCCAGTTTTGCCAGGCCTTCAGCCGAGATGAGGTTTTTTTCGTTGGCCACGGGTAACCCTCCTTGTTCCTTAAAAAAAGCCCTCCTGCTCTGCGGAGGGCGCAGCTAATATTTGATTATACTCTCTTTTGCAAAGGAAAGTCAATCCTTTACGCTTAAGCCGCTTCCGGGTTCAGCCAGTCGATGCGGGGCTTGAGGCCGGCCCGATCGATCCATTCGCGGATTTCGCTTTCCGATAAATGAGCATTTCCCGACAGCGCCACCACAATGGCCTCCACCACGTTTGTCCCATAGGAGCGGCCGTCAAATTCCGGGGTGCAGGTAATGATGGCGCGCGCACCGCGCTCCTTCAGTTCCTGCGTGTCCGCCGCTGTCACCGTATTGGTGATGATGATCTTGCCCGATAAATCGTTGGGCAAATGCTTGCGGATGTACAGATAATCCCCGGCAATGATATCCGCCCAGGCAAAAGCCTTGCCAAACTTGGTGTCCCGCTGGTTCTGGCCGTTGCCGGTAGGATACAGTATCTTAAGCGGCAGGCGGACGATAATGGGCGCCAGGACGGCCATGGCGCGGTGCACGGTGGACAGTTTTTTGATTTTGATGTTAATGCCCAGGCCAAACATCAAATCGCCATACACCACATTGCCCCCGGCCTCCTCCAGCGCTTCGGACATGCCCAGGCGTTCCAGCCCGCATACCATCAGCACCTTGCGCCCACGCACGGGCACACCCATATCATTTAGATGGGCCACCACATCGTGCTCCAGCGTCTGCTTGATGCCGCCCCCATCGACAACCGGGGTAATGCCTACATGTTTTAGCAGCCGCTGCGTGCATTTAAGGGGATATTTGCGCCCCCCCTTGCCATACAGGTTGCAGGTGGTGCCCCCCAGGCCAATGGCATCCACCTTACCGTCGATCTGCGCCAGCTTTTGCTTAAATTTATCCACGTCCCCATCGCAGCCGATGCGCTCGATATCCACCAGTTCGCCATCCAGCTCCACCTGGCTGTGATGATCCCGTGCGGACGAACCCAAGCTGATACTGACGACATGCTTCATCCTGCATTCCCCTTCCCCTGCCCCTCTTCCAGGGCCCACAGCAACAAAATATCTTCCATCTGCGCAAGGGACTGCGCATGGTTAATTTTCTCCCGCACCGCAGCCGCACCCCGTGTGCCGCGCACATACCAGGCAACATGCCGGCGCATGGCCACAATGGCCCGCTGCCCCTGGCATTCCACCAACAGCTGCGCATGCCTGATGGCCTCCCGCGCACGCGCCATGGCATCCGGCTGACAGGGCTTCTCCCCTTTCAGCAGGCTGGCGGCCTGGGCAAAAAACCAGGGGTTTCCCAGCGCGCCCCGCGCCACCATAACGCCATCGCAGCCCGTCTGGCCCAGCATGGCCACCGCGTCCTCCGGGGTAAACACATCCCCGCTGCCGATGACCGGCACCGGCAGCATGGCTTTTAATCGGGCGATATACGCCCAATCGGCCTTGCCGCTGTACCCCTGCTTGCGGGTGCGCGCATGCAGGGTTACCGCCGCAGCACCGGCATCCACCATGCGGCGTGCAAAATCCAGGCAGTTGATGCTGTCCTCATCCCATCCCAGGCGGATCTTGACCGTTACCGGCAGCCCAAACCCGCAGGCAGACTCCACTAGGCGCGCGGCCAACGCCGGCGTTCGCATCAGGGCGCTGCCCTCGCCATGCCCGGCTACTTTGTTGACCGGGCACCCCATGTTCAGGTCAATGGCGGCAAACCCCATCCCCGCCACCTTTTCCGCGGCACGGGCGATGGCATCGCATTCGCTGCCAAAAAGCTGCACGGCCAGCCAACCGCCTTCGTTTTCCAGCAATTTAACGGTTTCCGTATTTTGGTACAAAAGGCCCTTGGCGCTGACCATCTCCGTATAGGCCCCCCGGCATCCTTGCATGCGGCATATGCGGCGAAAGGGCGAATCGGCCACGCCGGCCATGGGCGCCAGCACCAGTTTATCCGGCAAGACAAACGCCGTCATCCAACAGCCTCCGGCGTTGCTCTTGCCCCCGGCACAGGCGTGTGCAGCGGGGTGGCATCCGGCCTTGGGGTAATCACCTCATACAGCGGGGTGGTATCCGGCCTTGGAGTAATCACCTCATATAGCGGGGTGGGGGTAACCCAGGGCGGCGTCCATTTATCGGGCACTTCCCCGATCAGCTCCATGGCGTCGATCTTCCAGCCATCTTTTTCCTTTACCAGCTTAACCTTATACTTGCCCGCCGGCCATTTGGGCGGCGTTTTGCTGAAGTTGGGGTTGCTGGTTACCGCTTCGCTTTTGGCCGTGCCATCCATGGCCGGGATACGCTCGGTTACCGTAGCGGTGGCCGTGTTCTGCCAGGGCCAGTTCCATACCCAATGGACGCTGACGCGGATCTCAAAGGAATTAATCAGATACTGGTCATAGGTACCCACCACCAGCAAGGGATCGGATTGAATGAACTTATCGGTAAAGCAGCTTTTCATGTCCTCCGCCCTGCCATCCTGCAGGATGGTCTGGGCGCGCACTTCCAGCCCTTCGTTCATTAAAATCCAGATATTGGAGATGTTCATGGCGGTAAAAAAGCCCCAGCCCATCAACGCCATGGTGATTGCAATGGCCGCCAGCACTTTTATCCAGTACCACAAAAAGCGCAGAACATAGCGCATGGCCGTTTCCTTTCTTACTTCTGCTTATTGATAACGGGCAAAATCCGCTTGAGCACCAGGCACAGCGGCACGCCCAGGATGATGCCGCCCGCCGCCTGGATGCCGTTGAAGGGCACATCCGCCAACGCGGTCGGCATGCCGTAAACAAAAATTTCAAACAGGCAGTAGCCGCCCACCATAATGGCCGCCGCCACCAGCGATGCCAGCAAAATGCGCACAAAGGAGGGCTTTTTAATCATAATCAGGGCCGCCACAAGCGCCATAGCCCCTTTGATGATAAAGGTAGCCGGAATATACAAAGCATATCCTGCCAGCAAATCCGCCAAGGCAGAACCAACGGCCGCAGCCGCAGCCGCCCACCACGGCGGCATCAGCATGGCGCAGCCCAGCACCAGGGCATCCCCCAGATGAATATAACCTTCCGCAATACCCGTGGGGATGGATGCAAACCGGGTGGCCACCATCACCAGCGCCGCCATCAGGGCCGCGCGTACCAGAAGCGAAACCTTACGATCCATTGTCAATTCCTCCTATTCCCTGGCTACCGTGCCGCCCGACACCCGATAGTGCGCCCGGCCCGGAAAGCCCGCCAGTTCCGGCAGATGCGTGCCGGTCACCAGCGTTTGCACCTGCGGCAAATATGTCAACAGGGCACGTTGACGTGTGACATCCAACTCGCTCATCACGTCATCTAAAAGCAGTAGCGGCCAATCGCCGCTCTCCTGCCGAAGCAGGGCAAGTTCGGCCATCTTCAGCGCCAGCGCTACGGTGCGCTGCTGGCCCTGGGAGGCATATACCCGGGCGTCCCGCCCGTCGATAGACAGCCCCAGATCATCCCGATGGGGGCCGACAGTCGTGGTTTTCCGCGCCATATCCGCCGCCCTGGCGGATAACAATGCCGCCCGGAAAGCCTCCGCCTCCCCGCCATCCTGTGTCCAACCGATGTGCGGGGCATATTGCACCTTAAGGCTTTCCCTGCCGGCGGAAATACCAGCATGCAGCTGGGCAGCCTGCTCGGCCAGCTGCCCGATAAATACCTTGCGGCGCGCCATGATGGCGGCACCGGCTGCAATCAGCTGCTCATCCCAGGCCCACAGCGTATCCTGCGCCCAGGCGGACACCCCATCATAGGACATGAGCAGGGCATTTCGCTGGGCCAGTGCGCGCGTGTATTGCTGCAACTGGTAAAAATACCCCGGCCGCACCTGCGATATGGCCACATCAACATACTTTCTTCGCGCCGCAGGCCCGTCCTTGACCAAGCCAAGGTCCTCCGGCGAAAAAAGCACGGCATTAAGGTGGCCGTACAATTCGCCCGCCCGGCGCGTGGGCACCCCATCCACCAGTACGGTTTTGCGCCCGACCGCGCGCAGCTGCATCTCGATCTCGCCAGCCCCCTGCAGCGCCTGATAGCACACCCGAACGCGCCCTTCGCCGGCGCCCTCGCGGATCATCTCGGCATCGTGCGCGGTACGGTGGCTGCGCCCGACGCAGCACAGGTAGATGGCTTCCAGCAGGTTGGTCTTACCCTGGGCATTTTCCCCGGTAAAGACGCTGACCCCGCCCTCCAGCTCCAACTCCAGGGCGGCATAGGTGCGAAAGTTCTGAAGCTCAAGCCTCGTCAAACGCATCCCATCGCCCTCCCGGTTATCAAGCTACCCTTTCATCATACGTCAATCAGGCCGAAATTACAAGGCAGGCCCAGCACTGCATTGGCATTCCTTCTGGCAATATCCGCCATATCCTCCAGGGAAATTCCATGCAGCTGTGCCAGGCACGCCGCAACCAGGCGCACGTTTTTAGGCTGGTTGCGGGATCCGCGCAGCGGTTCCGGCGCCAGGTAGGGCCCGTCGGTTTCCACCCAAAGCCGCTCCAGCGGGATATTTTCCGCCACCTTACGGATGCGGGGGGCATTTTTAAAGGTAATGGACCCCGCAAAGGAAATGGACAGCCCCAGCGCCATGCACTCCTGCGCCACTTCCAGGCTGCCTGAATAACAATGCATCACCCCGCCCGGGATGCTTGGCATGTACCGGTGCAGCAGCTCCATGGCATCGCCATAGGCTTCCCTGACATGAAGGCTGACGGGCTTTTTCATATCCGCCGCCAACGCCAGCTGCTCGGCCAGAACGCGCTTTTGGGCCTCCCTCGGGGCAAAATCATAATGGTAATCCAGGCCGATTTCGCCCAGGATCACGCATTTATCCTCTCCCAACAGTGCGGCAAGGCCATCCAAATATCCCGGCTGCTGGTCATCCGCATCATGGGGATGGATGCCCGCGCCAAAGACGATACCCGGGTGCGCGCCGGCAATATCGCGCGCGCGCCGGCTGCCCTCCAGGGTGCAGCCCGGCACCAGCACCGCGCCCACGCCGTTTTGGGCAAGCTCGGCGATAACCTGCTCCCTGTCCTCATCAAAGCGCGCATCATCCAGGTGGCAATGGGTATCAAACAGCGAAATCATCCCACAACACTTCCCGGCGCAACCTCTCCCGGCACCTCAAGCACTTTAAGCGTGCCTGCTTTTTGATCTTCCGCCGACAGCAGCATTCCCTGGGACACGATCCCGCGGATTTTGGCGGGCTTCAAATTGGCCACAAGCACCAGATTTTTGCCCAGCAGCTGTTCCGGCGCATAATACTTGGCGATGCCCGATACCACCGTGCGCGGCTGTTCTTCCCCTACATCCAGGCTGAATTTAAGCAGCTTATCGCTGCCTTCCACCTTTTCGCAGGCCAGCACATGCGCCACCACCAGCTTGGATACAAAGAAATCATCCAGCGAGATGGGCTTTTCCGCGGCTTGCTGGTTTTTATCGCCCTTGTTATCCGGCTGCGCCTTGGGTTTATCCGCCTTGGGCGCTTCCTTGGCAGGTGCCGCGCCGGCGCCCGCCTGCGATGCCTTGAGCGCCTCCGCCAGCAGCCCCATTTCCTTTTCGATATCGATGCGCGGGAACAGCGCCTCGCCTTTTTTAACATGCGCCCCTACCGACAGCGTACCAAAGCGCTCGGCCGATGCATAGCAGGTGGCCTCCTCGCCTTGTACACCGATCTGGTCGAAAATACGCTGCGGGGTGGACGGCATAAAGGGCGCAAGCAGCACGGCCACCATGCGCACGCACTCCGTCAACGTGTACAGCACGGTATCCAGCTTGGCGGCATCCTCCTGGTTCTTGGCCAGCACCCACGGCGCCGTCTGATCGATATACTTATTGCAGGTACGCACCAGGGTAAAGATTTCCTGCAATGCCTGGGAAAATTGCAGGCCGTCCATGGCCTGCTGCACGCGGCCATACAGGGCATTGGCGCAATCCACCACCGGCCCTTCAAAACCGGTATCCGCACCCGGGGCCGGCACAATGCCGCCGCGGTATTTTTCCACCATCGCCACGGTGCGGGAAACCAGGTTGCCCAGATCATTGGCTAAATCGACGTTGATGCGGGTAAGCAGCGCCTCATTGGAAAACAAGCCGTCGGCGCCAAAGGGCATTTCACGCAGCAGGAAATAGCGGATGGCATCAACGCCGTAGCGATCGCACAACACCACGGGATCGACAACATTGCCCTTGGATTTGCTCATTTTGCCGCCTTCCAGCACCAGCCAGCCATGCCCAAATACCTGCTTGGGCAGCGGCAGGCCAAGCGCATGCAGCATGATGGGCCAAATGATGGTATGGAAGCGCGTAATTTCCTTGCCGACCAGGTGAACATCGGCCGGCCAGTATTTTTGGAAGCGGCTGTCATCCTCGCTGAGATACCCCAGTACCGACAGGTAATTGGCCAGCGCATCGGGCCACACATAGATGACGTGCTTGGAATCAAAGGGCACCGGGATGCCCCATTTGATGGTGGTGCGGGAAACGCACAAATCCTCCAGCCCCGGCAGCAGGAAGTTATTCAACATCTCATTGGCACGGGAGGGCGGCTGGATGAAATCCGGATGGGTTTTGATATAGTCGATCAGCCAATCCTGATATTTGCTGGCGCGCAGGAAATAGCTTTCCTCCTTCATGCGCTCCACCGGCCGGCCGCAATCGGGGCAGCAGCCATCCTTAAGCTGAAGTTCGGTCCAAAAAGCCTCGCACGGCGTACAATACCAGCCTTCGTAGGCGCTTTTGTAGATATCGCCCTGGTCATACAGCTTTTGAAACAGGCGCTGTACGGTTTCGATATGGCGTTCATCCGTCGTCCGGATAAAATCGTCATACGAAATATCCATCAGCTCCCATAATTTTTTGATGCCCGCCACAATCTCATCCACATAAGCTTTGGGGTTTTTTCCCTGCTCCAACGCTTTGCGCTCGATTTTCTGGCCGTGCTCATCCGTGCCCGTTATAAAACACACATCATACCCCGTCAGCCGCTTAAAACGCGCCATGGTATCGGCTGCCGTGGTGCAATAAGCATGGCCGATGTGCAGCTTATCGCTGGGGTAATAGATCGGCGTTGTAATATAATAGGTAGGTTTCTCCATGGATATATCCCCCTCCTGATAAAATGGATGCCGGCGGATAAAAAAACGCCCCCAAACCAGCTTGCCTGGTTCAGGGGCGGCTAGCCGCGGTACCACCCTGTTTGCCCAAATAGGGCCACTCACTGGCGGCAAAACTACCGCCCGGCGTTGATCACGCGCGCCACCGCGCCGCCGGCTTATCACCGGCAGGGCTCCGGGGCCATCTTCCGCCGCCCGTGCGTGCCGGCTTTCACCTGCCCCGGCTCTCTAAAACGCAGCAAGGAAGCATACTCTCCCCATCATCGCCTGGTTATGTTGCCAAGTTTATCTGCCAACCATGCATTTGTCAAGCAAAAGATAGGCAGGATGGGCCCAATGGGTAAAAAATAATCGCCGTTTGCGCCCTTTCGCTGGCCTGCGGCGGCATTTCGCCTGTTTATTTCCCTTTTTGCATGGCCATCGGCGCACCGGGCTGCGCCTTTGTGGGGCAGCACGGCCATGATGCCTGCCCCTTAGGGCGTTTATTCATGGGGGCGAACATCGCTTTATCCCCTATCCGGGCACATTTTGAGGGCGCGCCGATTCCTGTATGGCGCATAAAAACGGAGCCAGGGAAAACCCTGGCTCCGTTTATTGGAATACAGCGATCATCAATCGCCCGCGCATGGAATCATTCCATCCGGTGCTTATTCCTGCCCGGGGGCACCCACGGGGCAGACATCGGCGCAAGCGCCGCATTCGATGCAC
>JAQXFY010000108.1 GCA_029006015.1 bacterium | reverse complement strand
AGAAGTCATCGTAATCTTCTTTCGAGCAACCTTTAATGAAGATGTGACAGTGACGCTCATCATTTTCATCGGTGATATAAATTCGCTCCACAAAGGTTTGTATCAGCGTTACAAGCACATTGGGTGCGGTATTTTCAGCATACTTCCCGAATGACAACAGCCTTTCCTTTATTTCTTCAATATCACGGATAGCATACATCTGACTTTGTCTGCTGTCCTCTAACTTTTGTAGCAAAGTATCGGTTTCGGAAAGCTCATCGGTCAGCGCCTTTACATCCTCCTGTATAAAGCGTTTCAGGCTGTCATCTGCCTCCCGAAGATTTTTCACCTGATTGGCTATTGCCGCTTCAAGCTGTGCCTTCTTTTTTCTAAGGTCGGATAATTCTTTTTCATTCTGCGACGAGCTGAAAATATCGGACGCTTTCTGATTGAGTAACGCTTCAAAGATAAATCTCAAGTGCATCAGCATTTTGCCGTGCCGGTATTCATATAGCCCTGTGTGATTGAGAATAGTATCGCATTATCTAAAATAGGGTGTCAAATCAAAGTCTGATGTCACGTAGACAGCATCAACCTGCGCGTCATTTTTCACCTTTACCGTCCCTGTCCCTGTTCTAAGGGAATAGGTTCGGCTCTGCGATCCATCCACATCTTTCAAATCACCAGACAATTGAAGGCCAGGGATATGGCTCTCCAATGCACGGCATTGCTTTTCAAAAATTTCCGCATCCGCTCGATTGCAGATATTATATTCAAACAATATCCTCACTCCAATCCGTTATTCGCCAGGTCTTTGGCGGTATACTCTGTCTGTTCAACCATCAGCTTATCGTCAGCCAATTTTATAATCAGCGTAGGATGTGGTATCGTCTGTATATCGTTCAATAACCCATCCGGCACAACATCGCTTGGCTGCGAAAACCACGCCGTGTTTTCAAAAAACGCGAAACGCTGTTGCCGCAGTTTTTCAACAGACAGTCCGTTTTCGCGGCAATATCGGGCTGCCACATCAAAAGCCATCGCCCGCACCAATTCTTTTTCGGCGCGCTTTTGCTCATATGCCCTCTCCTGTTTGGGTGCCATATGTTCCCATCCTCATCAAAAATAATTTTTCGGCCTTTCGAGTTATAGATGGCGCTATGCCGCTTTATGAAATGCCGCAAAATCCGTCGGTCACCGTCCGGCGGCACCAGGCAAAACAGATTATTCTGCAATTTATTTGCGCCAACGGTTATATACACGCGCCCCTCGTCATCATCTCCCGCAGGCTCTCGGAGGATCGGCGATTTTTTCCGATGCATGTAATAGTGCCGCTTCCAAAAAATTGTGGTTGTATGGAGGCCCGTATTGATTTTCCCCGCGGGCCATGGGGCTGCGCCGCCCCGGCCAGGCGCAGGGCGCAGTTGGCCGCGCTGCCTTGGCCTGTTTGCCTGCCCCCCGCCAAGCCATTCCTTTATCCATGTGGGGTGTGGCTTAGCCCCACACAAAATTCTCCCTGCCTGCGCCCAGCTCAAACTGGTATTTAACAATGCCAAGATCAACCTTGGCATATGCCCCGCCCGTTGCCTTTGCCGACACGGTATTGCCGGAAAGGGAGATCATAAATTTTTGCTGGTTGACCGCCGTCGGCGCCAGCATCGCAGCCTGCATTCCCCGGATAAACCAATCCGGCATGGGCCCATCGGCCTGGCAAAGCTTATCCATGGGCTTGGATTTGTGCGCCACGCCATGGGTGGCGCCATAGCCAAACGCGATAACGCAAACCCGTTTTTCGTTGCCTTGAACGCTGCATCGCGCCTTGCCCTTGCTGAAGGTAAGCGCCACCCAACAGCTGTCCAGCCCCAGTTGGGCAGCCTTGAGTACCACCCGCTGACCGTAATACCCTATTTTTTCATCCAGATTGCCGCCCTTTGGGCCAACCAGGGCGATATAATGGCGCACCCCTTTAAATTTGCCATAGCGGGCCATCAGGCCGCCGAAGGCATCCGGCTCGTCACAAATCAGCTGGATGTGCAGGCCGCCTTCCTTGTTGCAGGCATCGATCTCCCTTTGCAGCGCCTCCCGCACCGGCTGTTCGATTGCCCTGTCCGTATAGCTTCTGACGGCATGGCGCTGCTCCATGGCTTGCAATAGATCCATGGTACTTCCTCCTTTACACATGATCTTTCCGGCAAACAAGCAGCGGGCAAACCGGCGCCTGCCGCCTGTTTCTAACCCTCCGCAGGAATTGGGGGATACCCCGCTTGGCGCGCCTTGTGCACCACCGTATAAACCTGGTCCACCAGCGCCTTCAGGCTGCCCCATTGGCTTTCATCGGCCTCCACATAATAATAATTCCGGGTGCCTACTCTGCGCATGGCAATCAGCCCGGCTTCCCTTAAAATATGCAGATGATGGGATACCGCGGGGCGCGAGAGATGCGGGCGCTGGGTAATTTCGCCCACGCGCATGCCCACCTGCTGGTTTTCCAGCAGCACAATAAAAATATGCTGCCGTGTTTGATCCCCCAGGGCGATAAACATCTGTTGAAGCGCCCGAAACTGATGCGATAACAACATGCGTTGCCTTGCACATTCATCCATGCTATCGCCCCCGGCATGGTTTATGGTTTTAAACCATTGTAGCATATCCTATCGGCCCCGGCGCAATGGGAAAGAAAATCAAGACGGATCCCCTTGCCTGCCCAGGCGTCCTGCGGGCCGGGCGATGGCCGGCCTGAAACCACCCTATATGCACGCCTGTTGGCCCGCTTTTTTGCCGCCCGGCGCGTCATTCAACAGGCATGTTAATAATATGTAAATTTCCGCCAAAATGCATTGCGCATACAGCGGCAAACCAGTACAATAGTATCAATATTTTACAGGAGGGTACCATGCGCGAAACCTTACTTTCCAGCCTGCTGTGCCTGCCCAAGGATGTGAATGGGGCGCGGGTTTTGTGTGCCACGTCGGGCGGCGTGGATTCCATGGTCCTTCTTGCCTGCCTGCATGATATTGCCCCACGGCTGGGCTTTACCCTGACGGCAGGCCATGTCCACCATGGCCTGCGCGGAACGGAGGCCGATGGGGACGAGCGCCTGGTTGCCGCCTTTTGCGCCGCGCATGGCATTGCCTTTGCCTCGCGCCGCGTCGATGTACGCGGGTTGGCCCAATCCTCCGGGCGTTCGCTGGAGGAGGCCGCGCGCACGCTTCGCTACCAGGCGCTTGCCGATATGGCTGCGCAGGCCGGCGCACACTTTGTGGCCACCGCCCATCACGCCGGGGATCAGGCCGAAACACTGCTGCTGCAGGCGCTGCGGGCAAGCCCTCCGCACGGTATGCCCGATGCCCGCCCGCTTGCACCCGGCATTGGGCTGATCCGCCCCCTGCTTGGGGTAGATCGCCCCGCCATCATGCGTTATGCGGTCGAGCACGCCATCCCCTATCGGGAGGATGCCTCCAATGCGGATGAGCGTTTTTTGCGCAACCGCATACGCCGCCATGTGCTGCCCGAGCTGGAACGCGCACAACCGGGCGCCACGCAATGCCTGGCGCGCGCCGCGGATATTGCCAGCGCCGAGGATGCCTGGATGGAGGGGCTTTGCCGCCAGTTTCTGGAGCAAAATGCCACACGCGATGCCTATGGTGTGCGCCTTGCGCGCCGGGCGCTGTCCGATGCCCCCCTGGCCCTGCAGCGCCGTGCGGTGCGCCATCTTTTGGCAGAGGCCGGAAATGAAAATGCCTCTTGGGATTTGACCGCGCGTGTGTTACAATTACATAATGCTGAATTTACCATTCGGCTGGAATCCGGCGCAAGCCTGGTGGTGGCCACGGCGGATGACCTTCTTTTTCTGCCCCGCCATCCCCCACCCGTCGAAAGCGCGCCCCTGCGGGAGGGGAAATGGTCTTTCCCATGCGGCATGGTGGTTGCCACATACCTGGCGCGCGCACCCGATTGCCCGGTGACCGGGCCCAACGCGGCTTACCTGGCCGGCGCATGCTGTGGGGACGAGGCAAACCGCCCTGCCTCCTGCACGGGCCAAGCGGTAAACGGCGGTTTTCCCTGTGACGGCGGGGCGGTTTTCCGGCACCCGCAGCAAGGGGATACATTCCATCCCCTGGGCGCGCCCGGGCGCAAAAGCCTGATGCGCCGCCTGCGCGACCGGGGTGTACCGCAGGATATCCGCCGGCGCATGGTCATTCTGGCGCGGGGCAGCGATGTATTATGGGTTCCGGGGTGGACCATTGCCCACCAGGGCCGCATCACACCACAAAATGCCGGACAACCGGTATGGCAACTAAACTGGGAGGAAGCAAACGCATGCAGGATTTACACGGAAAAGTGCTGATCAGCCGCCAACGCATTGCCGAGCGCGTGGCGCAGCTGGGCCAGCAGATCACCAAGGATTATGCCGGCCGGGAGTTGCTGGTGGTAGGCATTCTCAAGGGCGCCAGCATTTTTATGTGCGATTTAATCCGCGCCATCGATTTGCCCCTTCAAATCGATTTTATGGCGGTTTCCAGCTATGGCGCGTCCACGGTATCCAGCGGCGCGGTGCGTATCCTGAAGGATCTGGATCAATCCTGCAAAGGCAAGGATGTGCTGATCGTTGAGGATATTGTCGATACCGGGTTGACGCTTCAATATTTAACCGAGGCGCTGATGGCGCGGGGTGTGCGTTCGTTGGAGGTATGCTGCCTGCTGGATAAGCCTTCCCGCCGCAAAAGCACCGTTGCCCCCCTGTATATCGGTTTTACCATTCCGGATGCTTTTATCGTTGGCTACGGGCTGGATTATGCCGAAAAATACCGCAATTTACCGGATATCTGCCAACTGCCCACGGAAGGCTAACTACGCTGGCAGGGCTTTCCTGCCTTTAAGGAGGTACATGCTTTGAAAGGCGCAATGCGCGGCACCCTGATGTTTGTTGGCCTGCTGATTGCAGCGGTGCTTTTGATCACGTTCATCGACGGCGTAGGCGGCCCGGCCACCAGCCCGTCCCCGGATACGGATCCCAGCTACACCGGTTTTTTGCAGGCGGTCAAGGAAGATCGTGTCGAGGCCGTCAACATCATGCAGGGCACGGGGCAAGTTTCCGTTTTAAACAAAGGCTCTGCCATCGATATCAAGTATTTCCCCAAAAAGGCCGATTATCGCTTTTATGTAGCCGATATCAGCGCTTTTTATCAGGATATCCGCAATGTCCTGGGCGATGAAAACCTGCCGGCAACCGAGTTTGGCTTTAAAATTACGGTTTCCACGCAGAGCAACAGCAACTTCTGGCTACAGATGATCCCCACCCTGCTTTTAATGGCGGGCGTGGTGGTGGTATTTGTCATGTTCATCCGGGCACAGAACAATGCCA
Organism: bacterium; assembly: GCA_029006015.1. Lineage (GTDB taxonomy): Bacteria > Bacillota > Clostridia > Christensenellales > SUG1161 > SUG1161. The sequence continues at coordinate 10,167 of JAQXFY010000108.1, read as the reverse complement.
ACAACAAAGCCATGGGCTTTGGCAAAATGAAAGGCGGCCCGGTGCAGCTTAAAAACCGCGTCACCTTCAACGATGTGGCCGGTGCGGACGAGGAAAAGGAAGAGCTGAAGGAGATCGTCGATTTTCTGACCGATCCCAAGCGCTATACCGAAATGGGTGCGCGCATTCCCAAGGGCCTGCTGCTTGTCGGCCCCCCGGGAACCGGTAAAACCCTGTTGGCCCGCGCCATCGCCGGGGAAGCCGGGGTGCCCTTTTTCTCCATTTCCGGTTCCGATTTTGTTGAAATGTTTGTCGGCGTCGGCGCTTCCCGCGTGCGCGATTTGTTCGATAAGGCCAAGCGCAATGCCCCCTGCATCATCTTTATCGATGAAATCGATGCCGTTGGCCGCCAGCGCGGCTCCGGCTTGGGCGGCGGGCATGACGAGCGCGAGCAGACTTTAAACCAGCTACTTGTCGAAATGGATGGGTTTACCCACAACGAAGGCATCATCATGATCGCGGCCACCAACCGGCCCGATATCTTGGATCCCGCGCTGCTGCGCCCCGGCCGCTTTGACCGCCGCATTACCGTGCAGTATCCCGATGTTGATGGGCGCGAGGCCATCCTCAAGGTACACGCGCGCGGCAAGCCGCTGGCCGATGATGTGGATTTGGCCCTTATTGCCCGCATGACGCCGTGGATGACGGGTGCCGATCTGGAAAATGTGCTCAACGAGGCTGCGCTGCTGGCTGCCCGCACGCGCCAAAAGAAAATTTCCATGGCCTGTGTGCGCGAGGCCATCGACCGCGTTGAAATGGGGCCGGAGAAAAAGAGCCGCAAGGTAACGGAGGAAGACCGTCGCCTGGTGGCCACGCACGAAGCGGGGCATGCCGTTGTTGCCCATCTGCTGCCGGGGTGCGATCCGGTTAAGCTGGTTACCATCGTGCCGCGCGGCGAAGCCGGCGGTTATACGCTGACGGTGCCCGAGGTTGAAAGCAACTATATTTCCCGCAGCCGCCTGCTGGACCGCATTGCCATGGGCATGGGCGGCCACGCGGCGGAGCTGGTCAGCTTTGGCGATGTATCCACCGGGGCCACCGGAGATCTCAAGAGCTCCACCTCCCTGGCCCGCCGCATGGTTACCGAATTTGGTATGAGCGAAAGCATCGGCCCGGTTTACCTGGCCGGCGAAGGCGAGGTATTTGTCGGGCGCGATATCACCACCCAGCGCAACGTATCGGAGGAAGTTTCCGCCCGCATCGATGAGGAAATGAAGCGCATCCTGGTGGAATGCTACCGGCGCGCCGAGGGCCTGATCCGCGAAAATGCCGATGCGCTCAAGCGTGTGGTGGACGCCCTGCTCATTCACGAAAAGCTGGATGGCAACCAATTTGAACGCATCATGAACGGCGAACAGCTGGATGCCCCCTCCCTGCCGCAGGGCAATCACGATGCCGTCCCCGCTGCCCCCGAGCAGCCGGCCCCGCAAACCGATGCCCCGGCAGAGCAGGCCGATCAGCCAAGCAGCGCGGCCCCTTCGGATTCAACCCCGCAGGTGCCCGCCGATCCCGCTCCGCAATCCGATGGCGAATAATCCCTGATTTTTAAGGCGGATTCAAGCATTTTGCAAAAGGCATTGGCCATATGGCCAATGCCTTTTTGTTTGCCTGTTCATAGGCGCCCTTCTTTAAAAAACAGGGCATCCGGGCGCCGGTGCCGGGCAGGCCGTATGCTTTATCGGGTGTACCGCTAAAACAGGCCCTGTTTCCGGCGCCGGCAGAAGGTATATCCCATGCTGCTGCGCCAAGCCCCTGGGTGGGGGCTTGTTTTTTGATTTTTATCCTTTATACTAAAAAGCTGGGATTTTGGTGTCCCAATTAAAAAAGGTAGGGCAAGGAATGGAACGTTTATTTTCCGGCCGCGATTTAAAACGGCTGATTATCCCGCTGATTATTGAGCAATTTCTGCAATGCCTGGTCGGCCTGGCGGATTCCATCATGGTGGCCAGCATCAGCGAAGCGGCGGTTTCCAGCGTATCCCTGGTGGATACCGTCATGGTGCTCATCATCAATATTTTCTCGGCGCTGGCTACCGGCGGCGCAGTGGTTGCCGGGCAGTACATCGGCCGGAAGGAAAAGCAAAATGGCTGCATCGCCACGGGGCAGCTGGTGCTGTTTGTTACGGTTTTTTCGGTCATCATTATGGGCCTGGGCTATGGGCTGCGCGGTTTTATCCTGCACACGGTATTTGGTAAAATCGATGCCGAGGTTATGCAAAACAGCAACACCTATCTGCTTATCGTCTTTGCTTCCATCCCCTTTATTGCGCTGTACAACGCCGGGGCCGCCATTTTCCGGTCCATGGGAAACTCCACAATTTCCATGCAGATGGCCATGATCATGAACGCCATCAACCTGGGCGGCAACGCGCTTTTGATCTACGGCTTGGGCATGGGGGTGGAAGGGGCTGCCATTCCCACGCTGGTATCGCGCATGGTATCGTGCATCATCATCATGTGGCTGCTGTGCAACCCCAAGCATACCCTGCATATCCCCCGCCCCTTTTCCCTTAAGCCTGATTGGGCCATGCTGAAGAAGATCCTTTATATCGGCATTCCCAACGGGCTGGAAAACAGCATGTTCCAGTTGGGCAAGATTATGGTACTTAGCCTGGTTGCCGGCTTTGGCACCGCTTCCATCGCGGCCAACGCCGTCGGCAACAATGTGGCCGCCTTTGCCATATTACCCGGTTCTTCCATGGGCTTTGCCATGCTGACGGTTGTTGCTCAGTGCGTGGGCGCGCAGGATTATGAGCAGGTAAAATACTACACCAAAAAGCTGATGCAATTTGTCTATGTTGCCCTGCTGGCACTTAATGTGCTGGTGGTGCTGCTTATTCCCGTCATCGTGCGCATCTATGGCCTGTCCCCGGAGGCCAGTGAATATGCCACGCGCATTTTAATTTACCATTCCATTTGCACGGTCACCATCTGGCCGCTGTCGTTCACCCTGCCAAACGCGCTGCGCGCCGCCAACGATGTGCGCTTTACCATGGTTATGGCCATCATTTCCATGTGGCTGTTCCGCGTGCTGTTTAGCTACATCCTGGGCGCATGGCTGGGCTGGGGGGTATTCGGCGTGTGGGTGGCCATGACCATCGACTGGCTGTTCCGCGGCATCTGCTTTACCACGCGCTTTATACGCGGGAAATGGCAATCCAAGCGGCTTTGATGCTGCATTGCCCTGTTTCCATTATGCCCTGTGGCCCAAATCGGCGTCCCTTGCAATCCTATCCCGCTTGTTTTATAATGCCAATCCATATAAGGAGGGATTTTTATGGCCCTGCCCCCCATGCGCCGCAAGGAGCGTGCGCTGGACAGCGCCGATGCGCTTAGCATCCTGGATCAGGCCGTTTATGGCACCCTGGCCCTGCAATCGACGGATGGGCCTTATGCCGTGCCGCTCAACTTTGCCCGAATCGGCCGGGCGCTCTATTTCCATGTAGCCCCCCAAGGCTTTAAGCTGGAGCTGATGGAACAAGATGGCCGCGCCGCCTTTAGTGCGGTTACCGATGTGGCCGTTGACGCCCCGCGCATGACCACCCTTTACCGCAGCGCCATGGCCTTTGGTGCGCTGCGCCGCGTGGAGGATGAAGCCGAGGCCATCGCCGCTCTAAACGCCATTGCCGCCAAATACGCGCCGCAAGTTGCCTTTGATGCCGTAGCCTGCGCCAACCGCAAACGGGTTACCATCCTGCGTATGGACATTGCACACCTTACCGCAAAGGGCAATTTTCCCGCCTGATCGTGCATATTTTCGGGGCCAAATGGCCTATGCTGTAAATAAAGGAGAATCACTATGTCCAAGCCCCTGGTTATTGTCACTTCCCCACTGGCTGTCGATATCGCCCCCTGGTTGGAGGATATCGCCGATTGCCGCACCATTGCCCCCGCCAACCGGCAGGAGCTTTTGTCCCTTGTCAAGGGCGCTTCCGCCCTGCTGACCATGCTCAGCGACAAGGTGGATGCCGAGCTGATGGATGCCGCCGGGCCGCAGCTGGTATGCTGTGCCAACTATGCCGTTGGCTTCAACAACATGGATCTTGAAGGCGCGCGCACCCGCGGCGTGGTGTGCACCAACACCCCCGATGTTCTGACATTGGCCACTGCGGAGCTGGCCTGGGCGCTGCTGCTGTCGGCTTCCCGCCATGTTTCCGCGGGCGACCGTATGATGCGCGCGGGCAAGTTCCACGGCTGGGAGGCCACCATGCTGCTGGGCAGCACGGTAACGGGCAGCCAGCTGGGCATCATCGGCCCGGGGCGCATCGGCAGCGCCATGGCCCGCATGGCCCGGGGCTTTGATATGCCCGTCGTCTACTTTGGGCGCAGTGCGCACCCGGAGTTTGAAAAGGAAACCGGCGCCAGGCGCGTTTCGCTGGAGGAGCTGCTGCAAACCAGCGATTTTGTATCGCTCCACTGCCCGTACACCCCCGAAACGCACCACCTGCTCAACCGCGACATGCTGTCGCTGATGAAGCCGACGGCGGTGCTGGTCAACACCGCGCGCGGCGCCTGCATCGACGAGGCTGCGCTGGTAGAAGCGCTGAAGGAAGGCCGCATCGCCGCAGCCGGCTTGGATGTTTACGAGGCGGAGCCTGCCATGGCCCCCGGCCTGGCGGAGCTGGATAACGTCATTCTGCTTCCCCATCTGGGCAGCGCCACGCTGCGCGCCCGCACCGATATGGCCCGCATGGCGGCGGAAAACATCCGCTGCGCGCTGCTTCATCAAAAGGCGCCCCAGGCGCTTAATTAACCCACCCGAAAGGAGCGGCTATGTACACCTTCAAAACCCCCGCCATCCATACGGCCAATGTGCTGTTGCCCGCGCCCCAGGTGGATGCGGCGCGGTGGGCGGTAATTGCCTGCGATCAGTTTGCCGCCGATCCGGCTTACTGGCAGCAGGTAGTGGATTTTGTTGGCGAGGCACCCTCCACGCTGCATATGGTACTGCCCGAGTACCTGCTGGATGAAGAAGATCGCATCCCGGGGCGAATTGCGTCCATTCAGGCGTATATGCAGCGCATGCTGGTAGACGGTACGCTTGAAAGCCCGTTTGCCTCGGGCCTTGTCTACGTTTGCCGGGAAACGGGCGCAGGCCTTCGCGAGGGCCTGATGCTGGCCCTTGATTTGGAGCAGTACGATTACCACGATGCCTCCCGCGCGCTTATCCGCGCCACGGAGGATACCCTTGCCCCCCGCCTGCCCATCCGCATGCTGCTGCGGGAAGGGGCGGCGTTGGAGGTACCGGGCACCATGGTGCTGTTTGACGACCCGGAGGACACGGTGTTTACCATGCTGCGCGCGGCCCGCCCCCGGCTGGATACCCTGTACAATGTCGAATTGATGCTGGGCGGCGGCAGCCTGACGGGCTACCGGGTGGAGGATGAGGGCTTGCTGGCCCGCATCGATGATGCTTTTCTGGCGCTTTTGCAGGCCCAGGGGCAGGATGCCATGCTGTTTGCCGTGGGCGACGGCAACCATTCCCTGGCCACCGCCAAAGCCTGTTGGGAGGCCCTCAAGCCGCGCCTGACGCCCCTGGAGGCCGCCTGCCATCCCGCCCGGTACTGTATGGTGGAATGCGTCAACCTGCATGGCAATGCCGTCCGACTGGAGCCCGTACACCGGCTGATCACCGGCGCCGATGCCGGGGCCGTTGTAACGGCGCTGGAGCAGCAGGCGCTGCGCCGCGGGCTCAAACTGGCTGCCTGCGATGCTGCGGGCATGCTGGCCCCCGGCGACGGCTGGCAACTGATTACCCCGCTGGGCCGTGCCGATGTACACATCACACAGGATACCGCGCCCGGCACGCTTCAGCTTTTGATGCACGATGCCCTGGCCGAACTGCCCGGCGCCTCCATTCGGTATATCCACGGTGCAGATACCCTTTTTCGCCTGTGCGGCGAGCAGCCCGGCGCCGTCGGCTGCCTGCTTCCCCCCATGCGCAAAACGGATCTGTTTACCGCCATCAAAACCGGCGGCACCCTGCCGCCCAAGAGTTTTTCCCTGGGTACGGCCGGGGACAAGCGCTTTTACATGGAATGCCGGCGCATCCGCTGATTGCATTTTTTGTGCAATTGGTGTATGATATTTTTACTTTGCAATAAGAATGAGGTTAGTTTAAATGGAAGACCCGCCCCCTGCTGCGTACGATAATTCCTGGATCGGCCTTTTGTTTGTTCTGTGCATGCTGTTGATGCTGTCCTCCTATTTTTCCGCCAGCGAGATGGCATTTTCCACCATCAACCGCATCCGCCTCAAAAGCCTGGCGGAAAATGGCAACAAACGGGCCGCCCGCGTGCTTCATATGGCAGAAAATTTTGACCGCATGCTGTCGACTTGTCTGATCGGCAACAACATCGTCAATATCGCCTCCGCCACCATTGCCACGGTTATCTTTACGCGCTTTTTCGGCAATGCCGGGGCAACGTATTCCACCATTGTGATGACGGTAGTGGTGCTGATCTTTGGCGAAATTTTGCCCAAAAGTGCGGCCAAGCGCAACCCGGAAAGCTACTGCATGCGCACGTTTGGCTTCTTCCAGTTTTTCATCTATCTGCTGTTGCCGCTTAATTTTATTTTTATGGGCATCAAAAAGGGCTTCGACCATTTTGCCCGCCAGCCCGATGAAAACAACATGACCGAGCAGGAGCTTTTGGCCATTGTCGATGAGGTACAATCCGATGGCACCATCGATGAGCATGAAGGCGATCTTATCCGCTCGGCCATCGGCTTTTCGGACCGCGATGTTATCGATATCCTGACCCCGCGCGTGGACATCGTTGCGGTGGATATCACCGATGAGCCTGAGGAAATTGCCCGCCAGTTTGTTACCAGCGGCTATTCCCGCCTGCCCGTATACCGCGATAATATCGACCATATGCTGGGCGTACTGCACGAAAAGGATTTTTATGGCCGTAAGCCCGGCCAGCCCGTGGAATCGCTGATTAAAGAGCTGATTTTTGTTTCCCAATCCATCAAAATCGCCCATCTGCTCCGGCTGCTGCAACAATCCAAGCTGCACATGGCCGTGGTTACCGATGATTTTGGCGGCACCGCCGGCATCGTTACCATGGAAGATATTTTAGAGCAGCTGGTAGGCGAGATTTGGGACGAGCACGATGAAATTACCGATCAGTTTACCCGCCTGCCCGATGGCAGCTACCGCATCGACGGCAGCGCGCCGCTGGAGCGCATGTTTTCGCTTTTTGATATCGATATGGAATACGATGCCACCACCGTCAACGGCTGGGTGATGGGCGAGCTGGAAAAGGTACCCTCCACGGGAGATGAATTTACCTTTGAAGGCCTTCACGCCGTTGTTACCGCAACGGACGGCCTGCGCACGCGGGAGGTTATCGTGCGCCGCCTGCCGCAGGGGCAAGCCGCATCCGCCGGCTAACCCCAGCGCCTACTGACTGGAGTGCCAGCGCCTGCCGCATGCCTGCTTTCCGGGCAAGCCGGCTGCCGGCAAAGCATAGATAAACCAAAGGGCAGCCCTATGGGGCTGCCCTTTTTATAGCGGGATGTTTCCATCCATATCCGGCTTCGCCGGGATACCTTTTAGCCCAATACCAACTCGCCAAAGGTGGCGTGGCAATGAAAGCGGCCGGGCTTGGTGGGATCCACCTGGTTCCAGGACCCAAAATGGGGCACGCCGGTCTCGTCGCCGCACTTATAAAAATTGGCGCGCAGCTTGGCGCCGGATTGCGCCTGAAAACCGGGGAACCAGCGCTTGAGCTGGCTGAAGGGCACCGTATACGTCAACTGCCAATAGCCCTTGGGGTTGGTCAGCTCCAGGCAGGGATGGATATCAAAATCCGCGGCGTCGATATCCTGATAGACGCAGGTTTCATCATCGCCATAGCCCAGCAGCATGGTGCCCAGGGCATTGATCTCGATATTGATGTATTTTTCCCCTGCCTCCGGCGCGGCGTTGAGGAAAAATTCCATGCAGCTGTCGTTCCATACCGATTGATTGGTGCGCGTGCGGGTGGCGCGGATATCGGTTTCATAGGCGCGCATGCGGATGTGCAGGGCGTCGTCCGTCCAGCTGGCCCAGGCACGCACCACCGGCGTATAACCGGGCGTGCCGTTGGGGTGGAAATGGGTGATTTCCACCGGCATAACGCCGGCAAAGGGATCTTCCCCCTGCGCTTTGTGCTTGAGAACATACGAGTTCATCCTTCAACTTCCTTTCTTTATACCGGCATAAAGCCGGGATTTAACAAAACATCCTTGCCATGCGGCGCCCCTGGCAAAGCCGACAAGCATCCCTCATCCGATGGGATGCAAAAGCCGTGACACAAGGCTTTCTGCTTGCTGTAATGCCGCCGTCAACGGCATCGGCCGCAGCCAAGGCCATCTGCCCGCGCGGCCCGGCTTATGCTGCCGGTTTTCCGGGCTGCCCGCCGTTATTCCTGCGTCGGGAAAGGCGGCTCATCGCCCCGGACAATGACATTTTCCCGCCCGAACAGATCGGCTGCGCTTTGCAGCAGGGCATCCTGACGCGGCGCAGCAGGCCGCCCCGCCCCCACCTGCTCCACCGTAAGGCGCAGCGGCCTGCCGGCTTCCTGGGCCACGATACCCTCGATGGCGGCCTTGGAGGCCTCCCGCAGGGTGACGCCGGCAAAGGTGGCGTTATCCCCCTCAAAGCGCACACAAAACTGGCCATCCGCCACCCCGGCAAATTTACCGGCCGACAATGCCGCCCACAGCGGCATTTTTTCCTTTTTAAGCCGGGCCAGCACCCGGCTCCAAAGTGCATCGTCTATTTTACCGGCAGCAGGCTGCGCAGGCGCAGGCGCGGCGGCCGGCTGTTCCTGCGCGGGGGGATTGGCACGGGCCGGTTTGCCCGGCGATGCAGCCGAAGCAGGGGCAGCCACCGCCCCGCTGTCTATCCGCTTTTCCAGCCGCTCCAACCGGGTCAAAAGCGCGGTAACATCCTGCCCGCCGCCATAGCAAGCCTTCATCAGCGCCAGCTCCAACAACAGCCGGGGCTGGGAAGACCAGCGCATATCCCCTTCCAGGCGTGCCAGTTCATCCAGCATGGCACAAAGCGTGGCCGGGCTGGCGGCCTTGGCCTGCCGGGCATAGGCTACGGCAATATCGGGCGTTTCCTCCAGCAGGGCAGCGGCAGCATCCCCTACCGCACCGGCGATCATAACGCCCCGGATATGCAGTGCAAGCTCGCGTGCCAGCACGGCCGGATCCCGCCCGGCTGCAATAAAGCCATCCAGCAGGGAAAGCACCCCGGCAGCATCCCCTTGCAGCAGGCAATCCACCCACTTAAACCGCTCGCCCGGATCGGCCCCGCCCAGGATCTCCGCCACACCGGCGGCGGTAATATGGCCGTTTTCGGTAATCAGCGCCTGTTCCGCCATGGAAAGGGCATCGCGCATGGCGCCATCCGCCGCGCGGGCGATGATGCGAAGCGCCTCCGGCTCCACCTCGCCCTGGCGGGCATCGATTGCCTTTTTTACGCATTGCATGATCTCGTCCATCGGGATGCGCTTAAAATCATACCGCTGGCAGCGGGAAATAACGGTAGCCGGCAGTTTATGGCTTTCGGTGGTGGCCAGGATAAAGACGGCGTGGGAAGGCGGCTCCTCCAGCGTTTTTAAAAGGGCGTTGAACGCCCCGGTGGACAGCATGTGCACCTCGTCGATGATATACACCTTATAGCGAAGGGATACCGGGGCAAAGCGCACCTTATCGCGCAGCTCCCGCATTTCATCCACGCCGTTGTTGGAGGCGGCGTCGATCTCGATCAAATCGGTGCAGCGGTCATCCAGCAGGGCCTGGCAGTTGGCGCAGTGGCCGCAGGGTTCCCCCTCCACAGGTTCCAGGCAGTTGATGGCGCGGGCCAGGATGCGGGCAATGGAGGTTTTACCGGTGCCGCGCGGCCCGCAAAACAGATAGGCATGGGATATCTGGCCGCTTTGCACCTGGTTGATAAGTGCGCGCACAACGGCTTCCTGCCCATACACCGCGGCAAAAGTGGTGGGGCGCATTTGCCTATACAGCGCCAATCCTGCCATGCCATCCTCCCCCTAACGCTCTTTTTTCCATTATAGCAAATTCCCGCCGGTTATGGTTGGCCTTTTGTTTTTTTTCGCGTATAATAAAGCGC
>JAQXFY010000107.1 GCA_029006015.1 bacterium | reverse complement strand
AAGTCATCAGAAACTTCCATGGAGTTTGTCAGTATATCGATGCTGCGGTAAAACAATCCCTCAGTCAGCTTCGCTGACAGCTCCCTTTACACAAGGGAGCCTTGGATGTTGCCGCGTCATTGCGAAATGGAACAAGGGGGCCTTGGGCCCGCCACGCCATTGCGAAATAGAACAAGGGAGCCTCGGGTGATGCCAGGCCATTGCGAAATAGAACAAGGGGGCCTTGGGTGCTGCCGCGCCATTGCGAAATGGAAAAATCCTCCCTTTGACCAATCATCACAGGGAGGATTAACTGTTTGATGAACACCCCTCTAAGCGTGGGTGCTGTTTATGGAATGTGCAACAACCGGGAGGCGCCCCTATAAAGCCGCCGTCCACCGCTTGCCCCATTCCGGGGGCACGGGCCAACCCGGCCGCCCCCTGCCGCAAACGGGGCGTTATACCGGCTTGCCGTCCAGCAAAAACGCCAGCTGCGCCTCGTCCAGCGCCACATCGGCGGCCGTCAGGCTGTCCTCAAGCTGCGCCATGGTTTTACAGCCTAAAATGGCCAGCCCATCGACGCGGCCCGATGTAATGGCCGCCAGCGCCAGCGCCGTTACCGGCAGGCCCGTCTGTTGGCCCATCTTCTGCAGGCGCTCCAGCCGGCGCAGGTTTTCCTCATTATAAAACCTGTCGTGCGCCTTGCCCTGCACGGCGGCAGCGCCATCCCGGTGCGCCTTGGTGAAAAATCCCTTGGCCTGGGAGGAAAAAGCCATCACCGGCATGCCGCTTTGCGCATACCAGGCCCACTCATCCTGCGTCATCATCTGCAAGGTCGGGTCGCCAAAGGCCTCGTAATTGGCGGTGGCCAGGCTCCATTGAATCTGGCTGATGGCGATGGGCTTGTAGCCCTTGCGCGCGGCGTAACGGTTGGCGGCCTCAATGCGCGCCGCCGCCCAGTTGGATACCCCGATGGCCCCGATGGCCCCGGTTTTATCGAGTTCGTGCAGCATATCCATCAGCGCTTCGACGCTTTGGGCAGGGTCATCCCGGTGCAAAAAGTATACATCGATAAAATCCACGCCCAGGGTTTGCAGGCTTTCCTGCAGATCGGCCATAACCTGGGGCAGCGTCAGGCGCGATTGCGTAAAATGATGGTACGGCGGATGGCCGCCCTTGGTAACCAGGATAACATTGTCCCGCCCGTTTTGCCGCAGCCAGCGCCCCACCGTGCGCTCCGATGCGCTGTGGCCGCCCTCCAGCCAATCGGCGTAAACACGGGCGGTATCCAGCACGTTGCCGCCGGCCCCGGCATAGGCATCCATCAGCGCAAAGGAGGTTTTTTCATCCACCAGGCTGCCCAGGGAATCCGTGCCCATGACCAGCCGGCTGGCCGGACGGGGCAAAAACGCCAGATCCAGTGTACGCATGGTTATCCCTCCCTAACGCCAAGCGCCTGGCCGTTTGGCAGGCGATGCTCGGTGGATACAGCCTCCACCTGCACACGGTTATCGGTAAACGTCAGCCGCAGCACGGTGGATTGCACGCTGCCCCATGCCCGCAGGTGAACAGCCAGCCGGTACACGCTTTCCCAGGCCGCGCGCGCATACAGCGTGCCCGCGCCGATGGGCCAGCCTTGCAGGGTTTGCGCCCAGCTGCCCACGCCAACGGCGAGGGTATGCCCGCCCCCGGCATCGCCCAGACGGAGCACCAGGCCATCCCCCTGCGATGCCACGGACAGCGATGTCAGCCCCAGCGCATTTTTTTCCAGGCGGTAGACGGCGCCATCGATAAACGGGAACGCCGGGGACTGGGTTTGCCCGCACACGGGCAGCGCCAGCGCGCCGGTACGCGCATCGACATCGGCCTGGGCGGCGGTATCCTCCGCCAGGGGGGTATCGGACAGGGCAAGCAGGAAGTTGGCATAGAAATCATCCAAAAAGCGCTGCATATCCATGACGGCGGGCAGCTGGCCGGTGGAGGAAAAGGTAAGGTGCTGATCGGGAAATACCATGTTAAACTGCCCGTAGGCGCCGTCCCCCCGGTAACCGTTGTGCCGGCAGCGCCAGAACTGGTAGCCGTAGCCCTGCGCCCAATCCCAGGCCTGGCCATCGGAATGGGTGACATGGTTGGCGGCAAAATTTTCCACCTGCTTTTTTGTTGCGCGCTCCACCCAATCGTGGCTAAGGATGCGTTCGCCCTGCCACACGCCATCCTGGGCATACAAAAGCGCCAGGCGCGCCAGGCCGTCGGCGGATACATGCAATCCGGAGCCGCCGATATCCACGCCCATGGCGCTTTGCTGCCACTGCGTGCCCGTGATGCCCAGCTTATCAAAAAGCCGCGGCTTTAAATAGGCATGGGCGTTTTGCCCGGACAGCTTTTGCAGCAGGTGGGACAGCACATAGGTGGCCGTGGTGTGATAGACAAAGTGTGTGCCCGGCGGATAGGCGATAGGAATGGCAAAAAAGGTGCGAACCGGGTCCGCCCCCGGGGTGGACAGCGCCTGGCCCGAGGTATCCTTTTCGTGCCCGCTGGCCATGCACAAAAGATCGTGCACCGTCAGCTGCTGCTGATAGGGGCTGGGATGCTCCGGCGCATACTCGGGAAGCAGATCCAGGATGCGGTCCTCCAGCTTAAACAACCCTTCCCCAATGGCCAGGCCGATGGCGGTGGCCAGGAAATTTTTGCTGCACGAATAAACCAGGCGGGAGGCCTCCATGGGATAGGGCGCATACGCCCCTTCCATGGCCACCTTGCCGTGCCGGGTAACAACAAAGGTATGGAACTCGTGCTTATCCATGGCATCCAGCAGGGCATGGGCCGCCTTGTAGGGAATCCCCAGGGCCGCCAGGCTGGCATGGGGCAGATCATGGGTACCGGGCATCAAAAAACCCCCTTTATTCCTGTTGACGGGCATAAAAGCCCTTTTCCTTATTTTAACATGATTTGGGCCCAAGGGCTGCCCCGATAAAGGGCGGCGGAAAAATTTTTTAAAGCCTTAGGCACGGCCCCCCGGCCCATGTACCCTGCCCGATGGGTTTGATGGCTGCCCCGGCAACCGGCAAGCCCCCCTTTCCGCCGGGCATACCGGCAACGCGGCTTTTTTAACCGCAATTTTAAAGCCGGCCTGCGGGCCTGTCCGCAAACCGGGAAATGCGGTGCGGATTTGCCGCGGTGCTTGGCGCCGCCCCCTTGCAAATTGTGCCCGGCCGCCCCTATAATGGGAAAAGCCTTTACGAAAGGAAGGATCGATATGAAAAAACTGCCCATTGCCCTGCAGCTGTATTCCATCCGCGATTGCCTGGGCGATAACCTGGAGGGCTACCTGAAGCAGGTGCGCCAAATGGGATACGATGGCGTCGAGCTTGGCGGCATGCACGATATTCCGGCCGATGTCTGGCGCAAGGCGCTGGATGAAGCCGGCTTGGTGGCCATTTCCTCCCACGTTGCCATCGATCGTTTTAACGAGGATCTGTCCGGCACCGTGCAGGAATTGCTGACGCTGGGCTGTAAGTACGCCGCCATCCCGTGGATGGATGAAAACCGCCGCCCCGGCCATCCCGGATACGAAAAAGTAAAGCAGGATATCCTGCGCGCTGCCAATGCCTGCAAAGAAAAAGGCATCCAGCTGCTGTACCACAACCATGATTTTGAATTTGAAGTGGTGGACGGCATCTTTGGGCTGGATAAACTGTATCAGGATGTGGATGCTTCCCTGTTGCAGACACAGCTGGATACCTGCTGGATCAACGTGGCCGGACAAAGCCCCGTGGCGTATATCGAAAAATATGCCGGGCGTTGCCCCATCGTGCATTTAAAGGATTTTTACATGGACCGCGCCAACAAGCCCGCCGCCATGTATGCCCTGATGGGCGTGGACGATACCCCTTCCACCGCCGCCACCAACCCGCGTGATACCTTTGAATTCCGCCCGCTGGGCATGGGGCTTCAGGATTTTCCGGCCATTTTGGATGCGGCCGGCCGCTCAGGCGCCAAGTGGGTGGTTGTCGAGCAGGATGAATCGACGGGCCGCTCCTCCATGGAAGCTGCCGCCATCAGCATCGGGTATTTAAAGCAGCTGGGGCTGTAACCGCCCCGCCCTGATATGCGGCATAACGCCCGGGCAAGCCCCCCGATGGGCAGGCTGCTCCGGCGCCGTATCATAAGCGGATTCCCGCAGGGGGCGCCGTATGGCCGCCCCCCTTTTTTATGCGCCCAACTATTTTACGGGTGCCGCAAAAGCCGCCCGGGCGGCTGTATTTTTTATCCGTTCCCGTTTGAGCGCCCTGCGGTGTTTGATCCGCATGGCTGCAACGGCAGCTGCATACCGGCGGGGCATTTCCTTTAAAAAATGGCCGACCAGCCCTTTTTAAACGCCATCGGGCTCCGCGGCCGGCCGCCTATTTCCCGGCATGCCGGTACAAAAAACCGAATAAGATAACCTGATGCGCGGCATGATGAGGATAAAGGTTTTGCTTTTTTCGGCAAAACCAGCCATGCCGGCACCATTTGTTCCGGCATGCAAGCATTGCAAAAAACAGCCCCCTTGGGCGGCGCTGCGAGGTTGAACGGATGAAAAAAGCGGGTTATTTCGCGGTTTTTTTGTTTTTGCTGGCGCTTTGCGCCTGTACGCCGCCATCCGGCGTGGGCCAGGCACAGGGCCAAACGCCGGGCCCTGCAGCCAGCGCTTTTGTGCGCGACAAACGGCTGGATAACGATAAAACCATCTACCCCGGGGTGAGCATCGGCGGGGTAGCCGTCGGCGATATGACGCGCGAACAGGCCGCCGGGGCCATCGCCGCCCATGCGGATACCCAATGCAAAAAAGCCGTGCTGCAGCTGAAGCTGGGCAAGGAGGCCTTTCCGCTGGATGCCAGCGTTTTGCGCCCGCAGGTGGATGTCAATGCCGCCGTCGAACAGGCCTTTGAGGTGGGGCGAAAGGGCATCAACCAGCAACGCCTCAGCGAAATTGAGCAGGCGGCCAGCCAGGGCATCGATGTGCCGCTGCGCCTTGTCTTTATGCCCGATGACAGCGCCCTGGACAAGGCGCTATCCACCATCGCTTCGGGCGCCGCGCGCGATCCGGTGGATGCCAAGCTGGCCTTTGACGGCAAAAAAAGCGGGGATGAGCGCTTTATCATCACGGAGGATATCCCCGGCCGCACCGTCGATCAACAGGCGCTGGCGGCGCTGGTGCGCGACCGGCTTGGCGCCAACAACCTAGAACCCATCGAGATCCCGGTTAAAGAAAGCCCGGCCAAGCTGACGGGCGATATGCTGCGCGCCTGCCGCCACCGCGTCAGCGCCTTTTCCACCAACCTGCTGGATGGCAAGGCCCGGGATAACAACATTTCACGCTGCGCCGCTGCGCTGTCGGGTACGGTGGTCATGCCGGGGCAAACCTTTTCCGTTAATAAAATCACCGGGCCGCGCAGCGAGGAAAACGGGTATTCCAATGCCAATACCATCGTCGGTGGGCGCATCGTGCAGGAGCCGGGCGGCGGCGTCTGCCAGGTTGCGGGCACGCTGTACAACGCCGTTTTGATGGCGGACCTTCCCATTGTGGAGCGGCATAACCACTCGCTGATCTCGCGCTACATCCCGCCTGGCCTGGATGCCACGCTGGTATACGGCCTTAAGGATTTTCGCTTTAAAAACAACCGCGATACACCGGTGGTGGTGGTATCCATCTTCGATGCCGAGCGCCGCAAGCTGACGTTTGAAATCTGGGGCAAACCGCTGCCCGATGGCATGACCATCCGAACCACCTCCGAGGTGGTGGACAGCATCCCCGTGCCCGATGGCTATAATGTAAAGGTAGATACCTCGCTGCCGGAGGGCCACGTTGAAGTATACGTCAAAGCGCGCACCGGCACCAAATCCGTATCCTACAAGGTGTATTGCGATGCCGCCGGCAAAGAAATCAAACGGGAAATATTAACGCGGGACACCTATCCCCCCACCAAACTGACCTATCTGGTTGGCCCCAACACCCGCGTGGGCAAACAATAGCGCTATGTTTCACGTGAAACATAAGCGCATCCACAGGCCAACGCTTTGCCTTGCCCCGGCCTTTTGAATGCCAAATCACCAAAAAGCCGCATGCCCGCTGTGTATGCCGGCTTTTTTATTTTGCTTAATCTGTAAAGGATAAAGCCCGCCTGATAGGGTGCCTTGCAGCCAGGCGTGGCTTTTTGATATTTACATCATGCCCCGGCAGCCGGCCCTGCTTAAACCCAAAATGCGTTATAAACCCCCCTATTTTTGCGCCGGTAAAAGCAGCCGCTCCCCCGGCTGCTTTCCACATGTTTTTAGGTTTTGCCGATAAAGTCTGTGGATAACCTGTGTTTTTCATTTCCAAACTGTGGATAACCCCGCCTGAATCCATTCCATATGCCCCCTTTTATTTAGCCGCAAATTTCGCTATAATGGAAAAAGCACTCGCTGTGAGGGGGAGACGGAATGGGCGCCATTTGCGCGATTGCCAACCAGAAAGGCGGCGTTGGCAAAACGACAACCGCAGTAAACCTGGCTGCCGGCCTGGCCCAAAAAGGCCGCAAGGTGCTGCTGATAGACCTGGACCCCCAGGGCAATGCCACCAGCAGCCTGGCCATCGATAAGGGTACGCTGGTGTATTCGGTTTACGATGCCCTGATCGGCCGGTGCCCGGCCGACCAGGCTTGCCTGAACACCCAGGTGCAAGGCCTGGATATCATGCCCTGCAACCTTAACCTGGCCGGCGCCGAGGTGGAGCTTGTCGATGTCGACGCGCGTGAAACCGTATTAAAGTGCGCGATTGCCCCGCTTAAGGCAAACTATCAGGATATCATCATCGATTGCCCGCCTTCCCTTTCGCTGCTGACCGTCAACGCCCTGACGGCGGCCGACCGGGTGCTGGTACCCATCCAATGCGAATTTTTTGCGCTGGAAGGCTTAACCCAGCTGATGGGCAGCATCAAGCTGGTCAAACAGCGGTTTAACCCCCAGCTTTCCCTGTATGGCGTGGTGCTGACGATGTTTGATGCCCGTACCAACCTGTCCATCCAGGTGGTGGACGAGGTTAAGAAGTTTTTCACCAAAAAGGTCTTTCGCTGCGTCATCCCCCGCAATGTCCGCCTGGCGGAGGCGCCCAGCCATGGCCTGAGCATTTATCAATACGAGCCACGCTGCCAGGGTGCCGAATCCTATCGCGCCCTGGTGGAGGAATATGTTTCACGTGAAACAAAGGGAGGATAAGCCATGCCACAACGAAAAGGCAGCCTGGGACGCGGCCTGGAAGCGCTGATGGGGGATTCCATGCTGGAGGATACCACGCCTTCCGCCATCGACAAGGGGGCTTTGCGCACCCTGCCGCTTGCCGATATCGATACCAATGCCGGCCAGCCACGAAAATATTTTGATGAGAAGGCGCTGGAAGCGCTGGCATCCTCCATCCGTGCGCATGGCGTGCTTCAGCCCGTCATTGTGCGGCCGGGTGAAATCAACGGGCGCTACCGGCTGATCGCCGGGGAAAGGCGTTTCCGTGCGGCGCGCCTGGCCGGGCTGACGGAAATTCCCGCCGTCATTCAGCAGGTTATGCCGCGCGCGGCCATGGAGCTGGCGCTGGTGGAAAACATCCAGCGGCAGGATCTGAACCCCATCGAAACCGCCGTTGCCCTGCAGGAGCTGGTTACCCAGCACAACCTGACGCAGGAAGAAGCCGCTGCCCGCGTCGGGATGAGCCGCCCCCAGCTGGCCAACCTGATCCGGCTGCTTCAGCTGCCCCAGCCCCTCCAGCAGGCGCTTGCCGAAGGGCGCATTACCACCGGCCATGCCCGCGCGCTGTTTTCCGCGCCGCCCGCGCTGCAGCAAAAGCTGCTTGCCCGCATCGAGGCGGAGGATTTAAGCGTGCGCCAGGTGGAGGAAGCCGTTCGGCTGGGCCAGCTGCCCGCCAAGGCACAAAAGCCCAAGGATGACGGCCTGGCCTTTAAACCGCTGGTCGAAGCGCTGCGAAAAAAATTCGGCCTGAAAACGCAGGTGGACGGCACATTAAATAAAGGAAAGATTACGCTGCGCTATTCCTCGCGGGAGGAATTGGAGCGCATGCTGGCCATCCTGGGGGACGATGAACGCCCATAACCGGGCGTTTTTCTCTGCCCGTGCGGATGGGCACAAAACCATCCATCCGGGGCAATAAACCGCCATCCATATCTAAAAAGAAGGGGGTTTCATATGCACCTATATTTCCGCCGGCAAGCGCGCCGTGGTTACCTGCCATGGCCAGGCGGCCAGACCGCCCGCCGCACCTGCCCCATCGCCTATTTTCCGATGGGCACGCTTAAACAAAATGGCGCCGGCCCAAACCACGCGCACAAAAAATACATTCCTTATTTATACCGCCTGCTTGGCATAAGCGGCAGGCGCCCATCCCTGCGCCCATACTTCCGGTAAGCGGTGCAGGCCAAGCCGCCGGCGCGCGGCACCCAAATAAATGCCTTTATTCGGCCAATATAACGGAGGGAAACCGGTTGAAATCACTTTTAAGGCGTATTTTTTCGGTACGCCATATGTTAAAACCCGATCAGGTTATTGGGGAACTGCCCAGATCCCTGGATATCTATAAATCCACGCTGCACCTGGCCTGGCCGGCCATCGTTGAATCGGTGCTGGTCGGCCTGGTTGGCTTTATCGATACCATGATGGTCGGCCGGCTGGATCACAGCGCCATCGCCGCCGTTGGGCTGACCAACCAGCCGCGCATGATCGCCATGGCGCTGTTTTTATCGCTAAACGTCGGCGTTACATCGGTTGTCGCCCGGCGCAAGGGCGAAAACAACCAGCAGGATGCCAACCGCGTGCTGCAGCAGTGCCTGGTGCTGACGCTGATCATCTCCGTCACATCCGCCATTGTGGTGGCTTTGATCAGCAGGCCGCTGCTGCTTTTTGCCGGTGCACAGGCCGATACCATCGATATGGCCACCTCTTATTTCCGCATCATCATGATGGGGCTGCCCATCAACGCGCTGACGCTTTGCATCAATGCTTCCCAGCGCGGCGTCGGCAACACGCGCATTTCCCTGGTTACCAATGTTACCGCCAATGCCATTAACATCGTGCTGAACTTTCTGCTTATCGAAGGGCGCTTTGGCTTCCCCCGCCTGGAGGTGGAGGGCGCCGCCATCGCCACGGTAAGCGGCAACCTGGTAGCCTTTATTATCGCCATTGTTTCGGTTTCCAAACCCGGCCATTTCCTGTATATGCGCTTTAAGGATTACTTTAAAGGCATCAAGCTGGAATGGCGCACGTTATCCAGCGTGATCAAGGTAGGCTCCTCCGCGGCGGTCGAGCAGCTGTTTATGCGCATCGGCTTTTTCCTGTATGCCAAGATCGTCGGCGATCTGGGAACCGAAGCCTTTGCCACCCACCAAATCTGCATGCAGATCGCTTCCATGTCCTTTTGCTTCGGAGATGGCCTGTCCATTGCCGCCTCCTCCCTGGTGGGGCAAAACCTTGGCAAAAAGCGGCCCGATCTGGCGCAAATCTATGGTAAAACCTGCCAGCGTCTGGGCTTTGCCATGGCACTTGTGCTGTTTGTTGTTTTTATCACGGGCAGAAGGTGGCTGGTCGGCCTGTTTACGCCGGATCAGGAAATCATCAACATGGGCGCACCGCTGCTGGTTATCCTGGCCTTTATCTCCCCGGCGCAGATTTCCCAGGTTATCTTTTCCGGTTCGCTGCGCGGCGCGGGGGATACCAAGTTTGTCGCCTTCCTGTCGCTTATTGCCATCGGCATCGTCCGCCCGGGCACTTCCTGGCTTTTGTGTTACCCCGTGGGCCTGGGGCTGATCGGCGCGTGGTATGGCTTTATCATCGATCAATACCTGCGCCTGGCCATGACGGCTATCCGCTTTTCCAGCGGAAAATGGTCCAACATCCGCCTGTAACCGCGCGCGGGCTGTGGAAAAAGGGCAACATCATTTTCCTTGTCCACAGCCCCCCTTGCCTTTTGGTCGGGTTTTTCCCGGGCCATGTGGAAAGCCCGCATGGGAAAAAAAGCTTCCACAAAAAGCCAAAACGGGGTTTTCCACAATTTTCCGTGTATAACCTGAAAATGGCAGTTTTCCACCGTTTTCCCGGCATGTATACACCATCCAAAAAAGCCTTATATCCTGGCCGGCCCGGGTCGCGCCGGATGCCGGGGTTTTTCGACAAAATGCGCCATAACATGCCAAAGTTGTGGATAACTTTTGATTTATCCACATGCGTGTGGAAACTTTTCCACAGATAAACCCCTTATTCCACAACGCATTTTGCCCTTATCGACATTGCCAACACCTCTACTACTACGGCTATTTATATGTTATAATCTGGTAGAACAATCTATCTGGGAGGCTTCGCCATGCGACTTAATATCCCCCGCGAGGAATTGATATCCGCCCTGGGCACGGTCAGCCGCGCCATTTCCTCCAAACCTACCATGCCCATTCTGGAGGGCATTTTGCTGGAGGGAAAAAACGGGGCTTTAACGCTGATGGCCACCGATCTGGATCTGGGCATCGAAACCCATTTGCCCGCCGATATCGAGGAGGAAGGCCGCATCGTGTTGCCTGGCCGCCTGTTTTTTGATATCGTCCGTAAATTGCCGGAGGGCGACGTTTGGCTGGAGGTAGACGCAACCGAGCGCGCCACGCTGACCTGCGGCGGCTCCAAAACCCAGCTGGTGGTTCAGAATGCCGAAAATTATCCGCCCATGCCCAGCCTGCTGGCTTCCAGCGTCATCACGCTGGGCGCGGCCACGCTGAAAAATATGATCCGCCAAACCGTCTTTGCCGTGGCGGCCGATGAAACCCGCCCCATTTTAACCGGAACCCTGCTGGAAATGCAGGGGGGCCAGCTTCGCCTGGTATCGCTGGACGGCCACCGCCTGGCGCTGCGCACCGAGCAGGCCGAGGGGCCCGATTTAACGGCGGTGGTTCCCGGTAAAAGCTTAAACGAAGTCAGCCGCGTGCTGGGCGATGATGGCGAGGTTCAGCTGGAGCTTTCCCCTTCCCACCTGATGTGCACGGCGGGCTCCACCCGCATCATCACCCGCCTTTTGTCGGGCGAGTTTACGCGCTACCGCTCCATCCTGTCCTCCGGCCACACCACCGCGGTGACGGTGGATGCCCGCGCCCTGCAGGACAGCATCGAGCGCGCTTCCCTGCTGGCGCGCGAGGGGCGCAACAACCTGGTCACTTTCCAGATGGAAGGGGAAAGCATGGTCATCACCAGCAACAGCGAAATGGGTTCCTCGCGCGAGGAGCTGCCGGTAGAGATCACGGGAAACGATCTGGAGATCCGCTTCAACGCCCGTTTCATGCTGGATGTGCTGCGCGTGCTGGATGAGGATACCGTGCGCATGTGCTTTAACACGCCGCTTTCGCCCTGTACCATCTGCCCCGCGGAGGGGGAAGCATTCCTCTACCTTATCATGCCGGTGCGCATGTAGGGCAATCTGGCGCCATTGGCGGGCATGCCCCGGGGGGTGGCCCCTTTGGCGCGGCATCATCATCTTGTAGGAGGTATTTTTGATGGCAGCCAACTTGTTTTTTTCGCCCGTGGATTTTTCGCGCTATAACGCCGATGAAACCCTGCCCCACCGCTTTGAGCGCATGCTGGAGCGCCTGCCCATTAACGATAAGCTGGAAGGCAAATCCGTCGCCATTAAAATGCATGTCGGCCGCAGCGTAGGCTATACCACCATTCCGCCGCTGTTTGTGCGCATCCTGGTGGAGCATATTAAAAAAGTGGGCGGCAAGCCCTTTGTCTGCGATCAGGAGGTTGATGACGCCGAGGCGCGCGGCTATACCCAGGCCTTTCTGGGCTGCCCGGTGGTGGCGGTGTGCGGACAGCTGGGCAAATATTTCTATACCCGCCAGGTGGATTACAAAACCTTTCACGAGGTGGATGTTGCCGGCCATATTGCCGATGCTGATTTTATGATCGATCTAAGCCACGTCAAGGGCCACGGTGCGTGCGGCTACGGCGGCGCGTGCAAAAACATCGCCATGGGCTGTGTGACGGACCGCACCCGCGCCCAGATCCACTCGCTGGAGGGCGGCCTGGTATGGGATGAATCCAAGTGCATCCATTGCGAGGAATGCGTCCAGGGCTGCAACCATAACGCCAATTCCTTTAAGGATGGCAAATACGATATTTTCTATCACAACTGCACCTTCTGCCAGCACTGCGTCAAGGTATGCCCGACGGGCGCCATCGTCATGGATGATAACCGCTATGACGATTTCCAGTACGGCATGGCGCTTTGCACCAGCGAGGTTTTAAAAACCTTCGAGCCCGGGCACGTTTATTACATCAACTTCCTGATGGATATCACCGCCTTGTGCGATTGCTGGGGCATGTCCACCCCGCCGCTGGTGCCGGATATCGGCATCCTGGCCGGCGATGATATCGTAGCCATCGAACGGGCCAGCCTGGATATGATCAAGGTGGAAAATTTCATGCCCATCGGCGCGCCGACCGGCACCCAGCTTTCGGGCAAGGGCCACCTGTTCGAGCAGCTCCACGGCCGCGATCCCTTTGTGCAGCTGCGCCAGCTTGCCCACCATGGACTGGGCAGCGAGGAATATACGCTGACCGAGGTTCGCTAACGCATTCGCATGCCCCCGGCGGGTTGCCCTGCCGCTTAAACCGGCATCGCCGGCAAAGGCGCAGCGGGCATCAAGCAGCGGTTTGCCGCAGCAAAAGCCGGTCAAAGCTACCGGCTGAATACACAAAAAAACGCCCGAAAGCTGTTGAAGCGGTTTGGGCGTTTTTTTGTAAAAAGGGCAGCGTTTGGCACTTTTTTGTGGCATACTGTACAGGCAAACGTGTACCGTCATGGGAAAGGAAAAGGGATATGGCCAATATGGTAACAGGCTGCCGTATTTTATGCAGCATGCTGCTTTTGTGCTTTCCTGCGTTGTCGCCGTGGTTTTACGGGCTGTATCTTATCTGTGGTTTTTCCGATATGATAGACGGCGCTATTGCCAGAAAAACCAATACGGCCAGTGGCTTTGGAGCCAGGCTGGATACGGCTGCAGATTTTATTTTTGTGGGAGTATGCCTGGTTAAACTGTGGCCGGCGGTGCATATTCCAAATTGGCTGTGCCTGTGGACCGCGGTGATCGCTGTCATCAAAATCATCAATATCATATCCGGGTTTGTTTGCAGCAAAAGATTGGTGGCAGAACATACCCTCCTGAATAAAATAACGGGCATTCTGCTTTTTCTGTTCCCCTTAACATGGGGGTTGATTGGCCTTGAGTATGGTGCGGTTGTGGTTTGCTGTATGGCAACGGCTGCTGCCATCCAGGAAGGGCATTTGATTCGGACAGGGCGGGAAACAGTATAGCGCGATAGCGCCCTGCGGCGTTTTATTCCCATCTGCTTGCCATGCGCAATGCCGGCAAGTGCAAAACGGATACATGTTACCTTGGAGGAGGGCACACCAATTGAGGCAGGAATATGTAATCGGCGCTTGCAGCGGCAGGCATCTGGATGTATCTGCGGGGCAGAAGATAACCATTGTGGATATGGAGGGGGGGCAGGTGGTCGATTTTTTTGCCGAAAGGCTGGGCCATGCAAATGAATTCTTATCGACCGGTGTTACGATAGATTGCAACCAATCCCTGCGGCTGTCTGTTGGCGACAGCATCTATTCCAACCTCTATCGCCCGATGTTTAAGGTGCTTTATGATGATGTTGGGGAGCACGATCTGCTGCATCCATGCTGCCGTCCGGAAATGTATCAGTTTTTTTATCACAACGGGGAAGCGCACCCCAACTGCCTTAATAACATCAACCAGAGCTTAGGTAAAGAAAGGCCAATTATTCACCCGGTCAATCTATTTATGTACACTAAAATCCATACCGATGGTTCGATTTCCGTTGAGCGCCCCCTGTCCCGGGCGGGAAGCAAAATCATCTTAAGGGCAGAGATGGATATGCGCCTGGGGGTTGCGGCCTGCAGTGTATCTGAAAGCCATTGCAATAGCGGCAGATGTACCCCGATCAAAATCATGATCGAAGATTAACCCGCCGTTTGTCAAACCCAACAACGGCATACAAAAAACCATGCCGTCGGCTTGACGATCAAAAAGGCAGCCATGTAAAATGGCTGCCTTTTTAACGGATGTATCAACCGGCTTGGGGCGCGGCTTTATGGTTTTATACCAGCTCGCCGTTGCGGTGGCGCTCCAGCAGGGAGCGGATGCGGTCGGCCGGGTTCAACAGCTTGGAGATGGACCGGTCGTGGTTGAGGGTGGCAATGATATAGGCGATGTATTTGGACA
The DNA here is from genome assembly GCA_029006015.1 of bacterium. GTDB lineage: Bacteria > Bacillota > Clostridia > Christensenellales > SUG1161 > SUG1161. The sequence goes on along the minus strand of JAQXFY010000107.1, from coordinate 1,942 downwards.
TATCCACCTCGACAAACCAGTTGCGGCTCTTAAGCTCGGGGTTGCGGTAAGTCAGGTTGGTGGCCAGCACGCGGTCGATCATGCCCTTTTCATAGGCTTCGTCAAAGCGCTCCAACCCCTGGGTGAACATGCCGAAGGTAACGGCAACAAAGATGCGGCGGGCATTGCGCTTTTTAAGCTCGCGCGCGATATCCAGCATGGAATCGCCCGTGGCCAGCATGTCATCGACAATTAAAATATCCTTTCCGGCCACATCATCGCCCAGGTATTCATGCGCAACGATGGGGTTGCGGCCGTTGACCACCACGGAGTAATCGCGCCGCTTATAGAACATGCCGATGTTGAGCCCCATCATGGTGGCGTAATAGATGTTGCGCCCCATGCCGCCCTCATCGGGGGAAACCAGCATCATGTTGTTTTTGTCGATTTTCAGATCGGGCATGTTGCGCAGCAACGCCTTGAGGATCTGGTAGGTGGGGAATACGCTTTCAAAGCCGGACAGCGGAATGGCGTTTTGTACGCGGGGATCGTGCGCATCAAAGGTGATGATATTGTCCACCCCCATGCGGGTCAGATCCTGCAGGGCCAGCGCGCAATCCAGCGATTCGCGGGACTGGCGGCGGTGCTGGCGGCTTTCGTACAGCATGGGCATGATAACGGTGATGCGCCGCGCTTTGCCGCCCACCGCGGCGATGGTACGCTTTAAATCCTGGAAATGATCGTCCGGGCTCATCGGCACTTCCCGGCCGTACATGTTGTAGGTTACGCCATAGTTGCCGATATCGGACATGATGTACAGGTCATACCCGCGAACGGTTTCGTGGATGATGGCCTTGCCTTCGCCGTTGGTAAAGCGCGGGCAGCGGCTGTTGATGAGAAAATCTTCCCGGTTATAACCCGGAATGGTGTAAACGGGTACGTCGGTATCCTCCGGATTGTTGTGCCAACGCGTCAGGTAGCTGTTGACCTTGTCGCCCATCTCACGGCAGCCTTCCAATGCGATGATGCCAAGCGGGCCTACCGGGGCGCCGATGACCCCCATTTCCTCCTGTGCAGTCATGCTACAAATCCCCCTTCAGATGTAAGCGCAAAAATTCCTGCTTTCAGCCCCATTATACCCTAAACCGCGCGCTTTTAAAAGGGCATTTTTCCCGGGGCAGGATTGCCCCGTAGGTGCCGGCTGACCGCCCCATCGCCGGGCCGCGCCGCATGGAAAAATACCGCAATGAAATTGCACCCGGATACTTGACAGCTGCCTTTCTGTATGGTATACTCTCCTTCGCCGTGGGGGTGTAGCTCAACTGGTAGAGCGCTTGAATGGCATTCAAGAGGTAAGGGGTTCGACCCCCCTCATCTCCACCAAAAATCCCGAACGCGAAAGCGTTCGGGATTTTTACTTATTACCTATTCCCTCTTCACTCTTCACTCAGTCCGCGCACCCGGGATTTGGGGAAGTAAGAAGTCATGGTGAAAAGTGAAGAAGTTGAGGTACCCGCTTTGCGGACGATCGAAATGATGTGAGGCGGCATCCATACTGCTGCGATGTTATACGTCGTCGCGGACGGTGTATGCAGGTAGATGTATCGTTTTTAAATATCCAGTCTACCTGTTGATGCGTTTTCATGAAAGGCGGTATTTCCAAATATCGTTGAATGATAGGAAGCAGGGGTGTACCCCCAATCGTCTTGAAAGCAATGTAAGGTGTAATTCCACCCGGGTTGGCTGAATTTCATCAGGGTATGCCATTTTTTTGTTATTGTCTATTTTATGACCTCCAATCTAATCTACATTATACACGATATTTTATAAAATTTAAGCTTTTTGGTATTGACATTGTTATTAAATTTCATTATACTCTATTTCAGATAAAACAAAGAGTGAAGGGGATATCTATATGCCCCAATCTTTTGAGCAGGCAACCGTATAAAAAGCGCCGGTTAGG
>JAQXFY010000106.1 GCA_029006015.1 bacterium | reverse complement strand
ATTATATCGAGGTTACCCGCTCCAACCTGGATCAGGTGCCTTACCGCTATATCCGAAAGCAGACGCTGGCCAATTGCGAGCGCTATATTACCGACGAGCTCAAGGAAATGGAAGCGCGCATCATCGGGGCGGAAGAGCGGGCCAAAAAGCTGGAATACACCCTGTTTGTCGATTTGCGGGACCGGTTAAAAAATGATTTAAAGCGCCTGATCGATACCGCGCAGGCCATCGGTGCCCTGGATGCGCTATGCTCCTTTGCGGTGGTGGCCAAAAAGCGCGGCTATATCCGGCCCGTCATGCGCGAGGATGGGGTGCTTACCATCGAGAAAGGCCGGCACCCGGTGGTGGAGGCCATGCTGCCTGCCCGCAGCTTTGTGCCAAACGCCTGTAAAATGGATATGGATAAAAACCGGATGATGATTTTAACCGGCCCCAACATGGCAGGCAAAAGTACCTATATGCGCCAGGTGGCCCTGACGGTGCTCATGGCCCATATGGGCTGCTTTGTACCGGCCAACAAGGCGGAAATTCCGCTGACGGACCGCATTTTTACCCGCGTAGGGGCTTCGGACGATCTGGCCAGCGGGCAGTCCACCTTTATGGTGGAAATGAGCGAGGTGGCCGCCATCCTGCGCCATGCTACAAGCAGGTCCCTGGTGGTGCTGGATGAAATCGGCCGCGGCACGGCCACGTTTGACGGCTTGGCCATCGCATGGGCGGTAGTGGAGCATATGGTCAATACCCAAAATATCGGTTGCAAAACCCTGTTTGCCACCCATTATCATGAACTGACGGAGCTGGAGGGCAGGCTGGAGGGCGTTAAAAACTACCGCGTCGCCGTGCGCGAGCAGGGGGAGGATATCATCTTTCTGCGCCGCATCGAGCGCGGCGGGGCGGATAAATCCTTCGGTATCCAGGTGGCCCGCCTGGCCGGTGTGCCGCAGCCCGTTATCGAGCGCGCCCGGGCCATCCTGCGCCAGCTGGAGCAGGCCGATGTCAACCGCACGGCTGCGGGCATTTTGCAAAACAAAACCGGCGCCATGCAGGGCGGCTTTTTTGATGTCAGCGGCATGCGGGTGGCCGAGCGCCTGCGCACGCTGGATATCCAGAATATGACGCCTATGCAGGCCATGCAGGCGCTTTACGATCTGCAGGCCCTGCTGGAAGATTAGGGGGGATTGAAGTGGGCCTTATCGCTTTGCTGGATGCGCATACCATCAACCAGATCGCCGCCGGCGAGGTGGTGGAGCGCCCGGCCTCCGTTATTCGGGAATTGGCGGAAAATGCCGTGGATGCTGGGGCGACGGAGGTTGCCATTGAAATAGAGGAAGGCGGCCTGGCGCGCATCCGCGTGGTGGATAACGGCTGCGGCATGTCGCGCGAGGATGCGGCCATGGCGTTTAAGCGCCATGCCACCAGCAAGCTCCAGGATGCCCGCCAGCTGGAGGATATTGGCACCCTGGGGTTCCGCGGGGAGGCGCTGGCTGCCATTGCGGCGGTATCGCAGGTAACGCTGGATACATGCGTGCCGGCCAGCGGCGAGGGAACCTGCATTGTGCTGGAGGGCGGGCAGCAGCGCTCCATCGGGCCGTCGGGCTGCCCGGATGGTACCAGTATAGAGGTAAGCAATCTGTTCTTTAATGCCCCGGCCCGCCGGCGGTATATGAAAACCCCGGGGGCGGAGGCTGCTGCCTGTACCGAACAGGTGCTGCGCATGGCCCTTGCCCATCCGGAGGTTGCTTTTACCCTGGACAGCAATGGCAAAACGGTATTTTCAACGGCCGGGGATGGCGACAGCCGCCGGTTGCTGTGCGAGGTTTTAAACGAGGATGAGGCGCATTTTGTGCCGGTTTCCTTTGATAGCGGTGGGCTTAAGCTGTCCGGCTGGATCGGCCTGCCGGAGGCATCCCGCGGCAACCGCACGCGGCAGTTTGTTATCATGGGCGGCCGGGTGGTCAAATCGCCGCCGGTCACCCTGGCGGTGGAGCGGGCCTATCAGGGCAAAATCCCTTCCGGCCGCTTCCCGGTTTATGTGCTGTGCGCGCAATTTGCCGCAGGGGAATTGGATGTCAACGTCCACCCCGCCAAGTTGGAGGTTCGCTTAAAATACGAGCGCCAGGTGGTGTCCGCGGTTCAGGCGGTAATCGCCAATGCGCTGGACGGCGCGCTTAGCCATGGCCCGGTGCCGACCAAAAGCCAGGCGGGCGTTTTGGCTCCACATGTGCCGGAAAATGTTGCCAAAGCGCCTGCTTCTTTGCAGGAAAAGGGGGCGGCTCCGCGTTTGACGCCGCCGCCGGGCAGATTTATCCTGCCCGGGGGATGGCATTCGGCGGGGAATGGCAAACTGCGCCAGGCGCCATCGGTGATGGCGGGGCAGGTGCTGGTAAAGCCCTTTGATGGGGATGATGCCCCCAGCCGCCCGTATTCCGGTGCGGCGGGCGGGGATGGCGTGCGCGGGCAGGCACAGCCTGGGGCACAGGCGCCCTGCCGGCCGGATGGTGCGGCCCAAACGGTATCCCGGGCGGTGCCGACGGACGGCGAGGGGGAGCATGCGCCCTCTGTTCATGCCCCGGGGCAGCCCCAAATGCCCGATTGCCCTGCTGCGGCGGGTGCGGCTTTGCCAACCAAAAAACAGGGGCAGGATGAAATTGGGCCATTGGGTGGCCAGGGGGATACTCTGCGCCCTGTCGATACAGTATGCCCGGCGCCGGCGGAGGGCAATTTGCCCTTGCCCGGCATGGAAGAGGCCGCACGCCCTGCGCGGTGGGTGGGGCAGATTTTCCATACTTATCTGTTGTACGAGCAGGAAGACAAACTTTATCTGATCGATCAGCATGCCGCGCATGAGCGCTACCTGTATGAGCGCTATCGCCGGGAGCTGTTGGAGGGCCCCGTGCCCAGCCAGGCGTTGCTGGAGCCTGTGATGCTGCCTGTTTCCCCGCGGGAGGCAGGGCTTGTGGAGGAAAACCAGGATGTGCTGGCGGCCATGGGGTTTGATCTGTCGCTTTTTGGCCCGTTGGCCTGCCGGCTGACGGGGGTGCCCCATTTCCTGGCCGATGCGCCCTTTGAGGCCCTGGTGCGCGATGTGTTGGACGCCCTGGGCGGCGAAGGGGAGGATCCCGTGCGCGAGCGTGTCATGCGCATGGCCTGCCGCAAGGCGGTCAAGGCCGGTGCGGAGCTGCCGCAGGAGGCTGCCCGCATGCTGCTGGAAATGGGCGAAAAGGAAGGCTGCCCGTTGACTTGCCCCCATGGCCGGCCCATCTGGGTGGAGCTGAGCCGGCGGGAAATCGAAAAAAAGTTTAAGCGGGTGTTGTAATGGCGCTGGATCCAAGCAAAACGCTGATTCTTGCCGGGCCAACGGCCTCGGGCAAAACCGCTGCTGCCGTTGAACTGGCCCTGGCCCTGGGGGGCGAGGTGGTATCGGCGGATTCCGCACAGGTCTATTGCGGCATGGATATCGGCACGGCCAAACCGACGGCGCAGGAAATGCGCGGCGTGCCCCACCACATGCTGTCCGTGGCCGATCCTAAAGACCCGTACTCGCTGGCCGACTATCGTCGGCAGGCCGGGGAGGTGCTGGCTAGGCTTCACGGGGCGGGTAAGTGGGCCATCGTATGCGGGGGAACGGGGCTGTATATCGAAGGGCTGCTTTGCACCTCCTCACTGGGAACGGTGGCGCCGGATCCGGCGTTTCGCTGCCGGATGCAGGGGCTGCTTGCCCAAATTGGCCCTACGGGGCTGCATGAGCGGCTGCGGCAGATCGATCCCCTGGCTGCGCAGAACATTCACCCCAACAACACGGTGCGCGTTATCCGTGCGCTGGAAATCAATGCGATATCCGGAAAAAACGTGCCGCACGGGGAAAATGTGCCCCGGCGTGATGTGCCTTGTTTTGTATTGTCCTGGCCGCGGGAAGCGCTTTATGCCCGCATTGAAGCGCGCGCCCGGTTGATGATCGAACAGGGGCTGGAGGGGGAGGTGCGCGCCTTGTTGTCGAGGGGTGTGCCGCCCGATGCACAGGCCATGCGCGCGTTGGGATACCGACAGATGCTGCCGGTGGTCTTGCAGGGCGCGCCCGTCGATCAGGCGTTATCGGATATTGTGCAGGCTACGCGCGCTTATGCCAAACGCCAGGGAACCTGGTTTAAAAACCGCCTGGGCTTTGCCACATCGGTGGAGGCTATGGGGCAATCTTCCCGCCAGGTGGCCCAATGCATATTGAAGGCGCTGGAAGGCGCAAAAAAGGTATAACGGCTTTCAGCTTATATGGAGGGGAATAAAATGTCACAGCAGAGCAGGGCGTTTATCGAAAAGATCGAAGCTTCCCTGGAAGGGGAGTTTGCGCAGATCAGAAAGCTTAGGCGCCAAAAACAGGCCGATGTGCTGGAAGCTTTCCGCGAGGAAGGCGTGGCGGCGCATTATTTTAACCCGTCCCTGGGATATGGCTACGATGATGTTGGACGCGATGGGCTGGACCGCGTTTTTGCCCGTGCGCTGGGGGCGGAGGATGCTCTTGTACGCCCGCAGTTTGCCTCCGGCACACATGTTATTGCCTGCTGCATGGCGGCGCTGTCCCGGCCGGGCGCTACTTTTTTATCCATTACGGGCCAGCCGTACGATACGCTCTTGCAGGTGCTGGGGCTCCATGGTGAGGAAGGCTCGCTGGCACGGTGGGGCGTTGCGTATAAAGAGGTGGCGCTTGGGGAAAACGGTATCGATTTGGACGCGGCGGGCCGCGCCTTGCAGGAGGAAAAGGATATCTGCGTGGTGTATTTGCAGCGTTCGCGCGGCTATGCTTGGCGCAGATCGCTTTCGGTGGAGGATATCGGCGCAGCCATTCGGTATGTCAAGAAAGTGCGCCCCGATGTGCGCGTACTGGTGGACAACTGCTATGGCGAATTTGTTCAGCGCTTGGAGCCCTGTGCGGTAGGGGCGGATCTGATGGCGGGCAGCCTGATTAAAAACCCCGGCGGCGGGCTGGCGCCCACGGGCGGATATTGCGCCGGCAAAAAAGCCTGTGTGGAGGCGGTGGCCAACCGCTTGTTTGCGCCGGGTATCGGGCGGGAAGAGGGCAGCTACGCCGCTTCCTACCGGCCGTATTATCAGGGCCTTTTTATGGCCCCCCATGTGGTGGCAGAAGCGCGCATGGGCGCCCTGCTTGTTTCCACTGCCTTCCGCAAGCTGGGATATAAGGCCCTGCCGGACGGTGCCGATGGAGGGGATTTGATCGCTTCCGTGGAACTGGGCAGTGCGGAGGCGCTCAAGCGCTTTTGCCGTGCGGTTCAGCATGCGGCGCCGGTGGACGCCATGGCCGTGCCCGAGCCGTGGGATATGCCGGGGTATGCGGATCCTGTCATCATGGCGGCGGGTGCTTTTGTGCAAGGGGCATCCATCGAACTGTCGGCCGATGCCCCCATGCGCGAGCCCTACATCGTCTACATGCAGGGGGGCTTGACGCTGGACCATGTTGCCATCGCGCTGGAGGAAGTGCTGGATGCTTTTGTGGCCGGTGGGCTGGCTTGCCTGCCGGAATGATTTGCTACCCCCGGCAATTGCAACCCATGGAAGCGCCATGGACGGGCGATTGCCCGGTATGGCGGCTGCGATATGGATGGCGGGCCGGGCGCCGGATATGCACAGGACAACGCTTTTATGGGACGGTTTTTGTCCCTATCGAAAGCGGCCTTGCGGGACGGAATCTGCCCCAAAAAGCGCGCTCCAAGAAAACCCAAAAACCCCCTGCACTCTATAACCGAGCGCAAGGGGCTTTTTTACATCAACATATAATGCATAAATATGCATACAGATGTGCATAGAATTTCATGCTGCCAATCGGCACAGCAACATCAGACGGAGCGATCACGGTGCAGATCGTACAGCCAGATTTTAAGCTGATCGGTGATGCGCTGGCGGTTTGCATCGGAAAGGCGGGCAATATCTTCCAACAGATGGTACAGATCGGGATCGGTGCTTTCCAGCTGGGCGATCAGGCCATCCTCACTGGAATGCCCATAGGGGCGCGCAGCCGCGGAACGCAGGGAGCCGGAGGGGCGGGAAAAAGCGCTGTCCTCATGAGACCATTGGGCGTAATGGTCGGCTTTGGCTTGCAGCTGCTGATGGGTGACCCCAAGGGCCAAGGCGATGCGGCTGACGGTAGCGGCGATGGGGTTGTGGTTGCGGCCGGTTTCCAGATCGCTTAAGGTGGAGCGGGAGATGTGCGCCAGGTTGCACAGCTCACCGGCGCTCATGTTGCGCTCGGCCCTTAATACACGGATGGCAAGCCCGATACCGCCCGGCGTGGGGGAGCTTGTTGGTGGAACTTTGTTTGTATCAGACATATAGGCACCTCTGGAAAGTTGTATTTATTCTTATTGTACCCATATTTTTGCAAATCACAAGAGGGAACCCATGCTTTTTTCGACAAAAAGCGACAAATGGTTGAAATTTTCATAACATAAAGACAAAATTTATAATTAACCGAATCTTAAAAAATGAATTTTTCATCATCCGCTTGACAAAAGCAGGCATTCGGGGCATACTATACCAAATGCTATGAATGGTGCAGTAGTTTTGCGTTGCATCGGGTAGAGAGGCCGCCGGCAGGTGAAAGGCGGCACGACGCGCAGAGCGAATTACAACCGGGAGCACCGCATATCAGCGGCGGGTAGCGCACGTTAAGCGTGGGGGTAACCCCGATGAGGTGTTGTGCCATAACGGCACATCAGGGAAGTGGTACCGCGGCCCAAAGCCGTCTTCCCCCGCGCATTGGTTTGCGCGGGGGTTTTTATGTATCCGGGCAGAGGGCGGTTGGTGCCTGGCGGTATGCCTTCTGGCCTTTTCGGCCATACGGTAATAAAGTAAAGGAGGATGTTCCATGGAAAAATATACGTTTGCGTCCAGAATGCACGGCTTATCCGGCAATGCCATCCGCGAAATTTTTAAATTGCTGGGCCAGCCTCAGATGATCTCCTTTGCCGGCGGCATGCCGGCGCCTTCCACCTTCAGGCCCCAACTGGTGGCGGATATCACCGCCCGCCTGATGGCGGAAAAGGGGATTGCGCTGCTGCAATATGGTGCGACGGAAGGGTATGCCCCGCTGCGGGAATCCATTTCGGTCTTCTTGCGCCATGTCGGTGTCGAATTGCCTGAAAGCCAGGTGCTGCCGGTTTCCGGTTCGCAGCAGGCGCTGGATCTTTTATGCAAGGCCTTTATCGATCCGGGCGATTGCATCCTGGTGGAAAACCCCACCTTCCTTGGTGCCTTGCATACCATGGCCACTTACCAGGCGGATGTCAAGCCGGTGCAAAGCGATGAGAATGGCGTTATTCCGGAGGCGCTGGAGGAAGCCATTTTGCGGTATCATCCCAAATTGGTTTACCTGATCCCCACCTTCCAGAACCCCACGGGTATCACGCTGTCGCTGGAGCGCCGCAAGGCGGTGGCGGATATTGCCGCCCGCACCCGCACCGTTATTATGGAGGATGATCCTTACCGCGATCTTCGCTTCGCCGGCCAGCCGCTGCCGGCGGTGGCTTCCTTCAACCACGATGGCTATGTGGTGTATTTAGGGTCTTTTTCCAAACTGATCTCCCCGGGCATGCGCGTGGCCTTTGCTGCGGGCGCGCCCGAGATTATCCGTAAAATGACCATCGGCAAGCAGGCGGCCGATGTACATACCCCGCTTTTGACGCAGGCTATCGTCGATGAAATGCTGCGCATGGATGTGCTGGATGGCATCATGGCAGAAGCGTGCAAGGATTATGTTGTACGGCTGGATGCCATGCTCAAAGCACTGGAGGGCTATCCGGAGGGCGTATCGTATACCAAGCCCGAGGGCGGGCTGTTTGTATGGGCCGAGCTGCCCGAGGGCATTGATACCTTGGCGCTGCTGCCGGAGGCTGCAAAAGCCGGCGTGGCGTATATCCCGGGCACGCATTTTTATTGCCAGGGTGGGCATGGCAACACCATGCGCCTGAATTTCTCCAATTCCACGCCCGAGCGCATTACGCAGGGAATGGAAATTTTGCGCGGCGTCATCGCCGGCGCCATGAAAGGATAAGGAACGATGCACGCACTGGATGTTTTAAAGGAACGCGGGTTTATTGCACAGAGCATCTACCTGGATGAACTGTACGAGCGCATGGAAAAAGGGCCGATTACGTTTTATTGCGGCTTTGATCCTACGGCGGACAGCCTGCACATCGGCCATTATATTCCCATCATGGCTATGGCGCATTTGCAGCGCGCGGGGCACAGGCCCATCGCCCTGGTGGGCGGGGGCACCGGCATGGTGGGCGATCCCTCCGGCCGCAACGATTTGCGCAAGATGCTGACGGCCGAAGATGTCGCCCGCAACTGCGAGGGGCTCAAAAAACAGCTGTCGCGTTTTTTGTCCTTTAAAGGGGAAAACGGCGCCATCATGGCCAATAATGCCGATTGGCTGCTGCCGCTTAATTACGTGGATTTCCTTCGGGAAGTGGGCGTGCATTTTTCCGTCAACCGCATGCTGGGGGCGGAATGCTATAAAAACCGCATGGAGCATGGATTGACGTTTTTGGAATTCAATTACATGCTGATGCAATCCTACGATTTCCTGGAATTGTACCGCCGCTATGGCTGCCAGCTGCAGGTGGGTGGGGATGACCAGTGGAGCAACATGATCTCCGGTGCCGATCTTATCCGCCGCAAGGAAAGGGCCAGTGCTTTTGCGCTGACGTTCCAGCTGCTTTTGACAAGCGACGGGCGCAAAATGGGCAAAACCGCTGCCGGCGCCTTGTGGTTGGATGCCAACCGTACATCGCCGTACGAGTTTTATCAGTATTGGCGCAATGTGGAGGATGCCTCCGTGGAGCGCTGCCTGGCGCTTTTAACCTTCCTGCCCATGGATGAAGTGCGGCGCCTGGGTGCGCTGCAGGGCGCGGAAATCAATACGGCCAAAAAGGTGCTGGCCTTTGAAGTGACCCAGCTTGTCCACGGTACCGAGGAAGCCGAAAAGGCGCGGGATGCGGCCGAAGCGCTGTTTGGCGCGGGTGGCTCGCAGGGCGGTGTGCCCACCGTTGAGGTAAGCGCGCAGCAGGCCCGCTCCCTTTCGGTGGTGGATGCTTTTGTGCTGGCCGGGCTGGCTAAATCCAAGGGCG